>NZ_JBHIMQ010000040.1:0-3464 GCF_042194225.1 Bartonella sp. MR110HLJHH
TTAGCGCGTGCCCGTTGAATGGCGTGGGCAACCGCACGACCAGTGGCCACAGGATCACGGGCACCATTGACATGCACTGTGACATTTTGATTGTGTGTGATGGTGGAGTGATCTTTGCCTTTTTCTTCTGTGAAAGGGGAATTTGCATGCCCCGCCCCCGCAAATTGTGGTATGGGCTGAATGGCTGTTTTCCCCCCCAAAAAACTTGGCAAAAACTCTCTTACATCAATGGAACCAATCCACCCCTTAATGCGGCTAGGCAAAGATTTACAATAATCCATCAATTGTGAGATAGACGACATAAAGCCATCGACAATCGAATTAGCCAGATCTTCGCCCGCTTGTTCCATACCAGCCTTGGCACTCTCCGAGAGCTTTTCCTGTGTAAAAAAACTCTTCAACCATTGCCAAAAGTTGGAAAAGCTTTGTTTAACGCCCTCCCACACGTTGCCAAACCAACTGCCAACAGCGCTAAGCTCTTGTTTAAACTTTTGCCAAACTTGAGAGAGATCAAAAGCATTGGCGATTATATTTTTCCAACGCGTAATGGTGCTGGTATCAGCACCAAAAAAGCGCATGACGGCTTCAAAGGCTTGCCCCCAAGCCCGTGTTACCCCCCGTGCAAAGCCCTTCATAAAAGAAGAAAAACGGTCCCAATATTTCCACAAAGCAAAACCAGCAGCCAGTATGACCGCCACAACAGCAGCAACCACAGCCCCTATTGGGGTAAAAATACCCCCCACAACAGAGGAAATACCCGCCCCAACCACTTCGATCACTGTCCCAACAGAGCCAAAAGAAGCAGCAAATGCACTTCCTGAGACAGCAATCCCCCGTAAAGCCCCGACCAACAAGGTCATGGGGCGTAAGAGTCGGAGTGAACTTGCCCCAAGACCCGCGGTTAGCAAGCCCAGCGAGCGCCCTGCGGCTGCTAAGCCCCGCCAGCTTGCAGCAACACCACGACTGAGTACTCTAAGCTTAATAAAAGACGTGATCAATTGAAGAAGCCCAAGACGTGTTCCAGCGAGGGTAAAGCGCAAAACCCGTAGAGCAATATTAAAAGCCATAAGGGCAGCAATGGTTTTGATGATGGCGCTTGTTAAAGTGGGATGGGCATTCGCCCACGCCATAAGCCCATTGGTAAAATTGCCAACACTTTCCATCAAACTGTTGAGGGGGGGCAGAAGCACTTCACCAATGGTAATCCCTAAAGCCACAATGCGGTTTTGCAACAATTCAAATTGCCGCATGGCACCGGTTGCTTGTTTGTCTGCTTCTTGTTCTACCGAACCTTTAAAGACTTGTGGGTCTTTCACATAATCTAAAGCTTGCCCTAATAATTCGGGATTGCCCACCAATTTGGCAAAATCACCGGTAAAATCGCGCCCCGCAATGGCAATCAGCGAGCGCATCCCCTGTTCGGATTTACCCAACACATTAAAAAAGCGCACCAAGGTGCCGGTGGCATCTTTGTCCAGATCTTGCATGAACTTTTCACGGGAAAGCCCAATATTGGCAAAAGCATCTTCAATATGTTTACCCCCTGCCTGAATGCGCGCACTCATCGCATTAAAACCACGCGCGGCACTCTCAGGGACGATACCAGCAGAAATCATCGCCGTGCCAAAAGCTGCTGTTTCACGGGCAGTGAGCTTAAACATGGTTGCCGCACCGGTGGCACGATTGGTAAAATCAGACACTTCACTTGCCTTGGCAGCCATGTGGTTAGAGAGATGATTGATGGCATCGCCTAGATCTTCAATACCTGCCTGATTAAGCTTAAAGACATTGCGCAATTTGGCAAAGCGCTCCCCAATCTGATCTCCCGTCATATCAAAAGCAACAGCCGCTTTGGCAGCATAAATGCTAAAAGCTTCTAGATCTTGTTCGCCAATTCCTGCTTGGCTGGCACTGGTCATCAGTTCCAAAACTTCACGTGCCGCTAGCGGAATCTTAGTGGAGGTTTCCAAAGCAAAACGTCGCAATTCCTTTAAGCGATCAAGGGGGGCATCCAGAACCTTTTCCAAGCCTTTCATCGATTGATCAAATTGCATGGCTTTATAGAGCGGTGCAATTAAGGTTGCTGTTTGCGCAATGGCACCAACCATGCGCCCCCGCGCTTGGATAAAAGCATTTTCAGCATTCTTTGTCGCATCCTCAAGATGCTCAGGGTCAAACCAATTTTTAAAGTGCTGCCTTGTCTTGTTTTGGAAATGCGCAACCTCTGAACTGAAGGCTGCAAGATCACGCTTGGCAGAAGCTATCCCCTCTTGCAGATGATTGACAAAACGCACAACAAGGGAAACATCCATGATCGTCTCTTATCCTAACTGATGACTTTCATATTCTTGGGCTTTAAGGCGTGCGAGTTCTTCTCGATAGGCAATCACATCCAGCCAATCCATCTGGTTAATTTCTGAAGGCGCCCAGTGATAATAAAGGGCTAGCTCTGCTCCAAATTGTCCGGCAGAGAGGATTGGCGTTGCGTAAAAAAAGCAGAAAAAGCCTTAAACACTGCCATAATGTCAACAACATCAAGACGATTAATCAATTCAACCGTTTCATGAGACATATCGGCTAAAAGCACGGCTATTCCTTCCATAGCCTCATGAGTAAATAAAGCCTCACAAAGCTTAAGAACAAGAATATCATTGCCCAATGTTTTTTTGTCCTTTTCTACAGCGGGCAAAACGAGCTCTACCAACTGCGGTCCAATCAACACCGCTAATTGGCGTGCTTGCTTGAAGTTTGGGCGATAAAAGGTCAGTTTCTTGCAGAGAGATTCTTTGCCACCTTTATCTTGATAAAGAAGCGGAACCTGCAATTCTACATCAATGCTGGTTTGTAAACTTGTCATGATCAATTCCTATAAATGAGAACCCTATCAATAATGAGAGCTTATAAATTGAGAATAGAGCGGCGGCGAGAACCGATCTCTTGCCCATTGCGGACAAGCCAGCCGCCCCGTTTAAACGAAAAGCGGTGCAAAACAGAACCATCCCAAAATTCCGTATAGTCCCAAACATTTTTGATCTCGCAATCATAGCCTGTAGCTTTTCCAGCCGTTAAGCCTTCACTATCCACTTTGACCAAGCGCCCTGTAACATCAATGGAATGCTCATGCTCGCGTCCATCTTCTTCAGAGATCACATGTTTTTTGCCGGTAAATTTATGACGAAGACCAGGAGGACCACCAAAGATACCGATAATTTCGGGTGTGTGACTGCGGATTTTCATTTGTATGCTCAAAGCTTTCACACCAAGACCGCTCACATCAATCTGCATATCAGAGCCCCCTGGTTGATAGGTTTCGGTGATTTCTTCCAACGTGGGCAGTTTCAATGTTTCGAGATCAAGATGGAGATTGAAATCATCATCAACAATCAAGGTAAAACCGCGTACAATGCGTAAAGTCATGCTCTAACTCCTTGCTGCTTTGCGATAAGTTTCAAGCGTATCGCCAA
>NZ_JBHIMQ010000041.1:0-3262 GCF_042194225.1 Bartonella sp. MR110HLJHH
GCAGGTATGGCGGCAGCACCCACAGATGGTTCTGGATGGGATGCGCTTGCAAGTGGTGTGAAGCATCTTAATGAAGGTGATAAACAAAGAGGGCAGGTTAATCAGACCGTCGAGTATCTGAAATCCAAAGGCTACAGTGAAGAAGAAGCTGCTGTCATGGCACGGAATCCTCAAATGCTTAGTGCATTGCTAACAGGTGGTGATACTCCTAAACTACTTGCGGGGCATGAATGGTATACCGATCCAGAGACAGGTGAACGTGGACAGAGACCGATGTCAGGGACTCTACAGGCATTGGAGTATAATCAGAAGCTACAAGCACAGAAAGAGTGGGAGGGTAAAAAGCAAAAAAATATTATTGCCACAAAACATCAGATGAACGCTGGGATAGATGCTATTCGTGATTCGATTGCACTCATTCGCAAACATAAGATTAACGGGTTTAAGGCGTGGGCTACGCGTGGAATTGGAGGAACTCCTGCGAATGAATTAGAAAATTTATTTGATACGATTAAGGGTGGTGCTTTAAAGGCGGTATTTGAGAGCTTAAAATCGATGGATCCTAGAGGAAGTCTTAGTGTTGGTCCTATATCAGATTACGAAAGTCGGACGATGGTAGCAACCTTTGGTTCTTTAGATTCTGCGCGTAATACAAAAGGGCTACTGAAAACTTTAGAAAATCTTGAAATAACATTTAATGCTTTAAATAAGCTTCAGAAAACTGATTTGCATGATTGGATGACGGGGAAGATAACCCCTCAAGAAATCTCTGATAAATATAATACTCAGAAAAAAGGCGTTATGGAGTTTGTGAAGGTATCCAGTCCCAAAGAGAGCGCTAAATTTGAGATAGGAACAAAAATTCAAGATGCAGATGGTAATATTAGAATAAAGAGATACTAAAATGCTTAATCATAAGAATGATAACGTTGGAAAACGTCAGGTTTGGAATGATGATCAGTATCCTATTATTGGACATATAACAGATTATAATAAACGCTCTTCAAATAGTCAGATTTGGAATGATGATCAATATCCTATTATTGGACACATATCAGACTATAACAACCATTCTGATGAGGAAGAAGCAGAACATCCCGAAATAAGTAGCAGTGAAGCCTTTTGGAATTCTTTAAAGCATGGTTTGAGTTTTAATTTAGATGATGAAATTGCGGGGATCACAGCGGCAGGACGTGATTCTGATGATGAGTTGGCAATAAGTGCTTTTTTGAATGGGCTTTACAACTATTGGACTGGAGATAAGAAAACCATAGAAAAATATGAGAAAGAAGCCAATAGAATACGTGATTATTATCGTAGGATGAGTGATCAACATTATTGGACTTCTTTTGCTGGAAATGCTTTAGGATCGGCAATCCCTTCACTTGCGACTTTAGGGGGAGGATTATTAGCCTCAGGAGCACGCTTTGTAGCGCCTACACTTGCAAGGAATGTGGCGGGGTCAAAATTAGGTCAAGCCTTTTTGAACACTGGTCAGTCATTTCCAAGTCGATTTGCAAGTCCATTTTTAGGCATCACGAACAAAACAACATTACCTCATTTGCTTAAAGTAGGAGCGGCATCTGGTGCATTACATGGCGCAGGAGAAGGCGAAGGACTTGGTAATACACTTACAAGTACGTTATCTGGTGCAGGTTTAGGAGCGGGCGGGGCATTGGTTGGAAGTGCTTTAGGTCATTTGGCTGGTTATCCGGTAAGCGGAATACGAAGACTTTTTTCTCCTTCTCATAAGCAAGGTGTTGCAACAGACACATTAAGAGCAATCAGTAAACATTTAGGTAAGGAGGCTTCTGAAGAGCTAGGAGAATCTTTTAAAAAAGCAGTTCCTACCGATTACGTAGCTGATCATAGTCCTTTTTTACAGGATCTTGTTTTTGATATCGCGAAAAGAAATCAAGGAGCTTATCTTGATTTGACTAAAAGAGCTGGGCAGAGAGCGCTGGAAGGAGGGGAGCGTATTCATCAAGCTGCTGATGAACACTTTGTTCCTCGTCAAAATGTCACAGGTTTAAAAGGTGATCTTATCGCGAGTAGGAAAGAAGCATCCCATACTCTTTATGAAATAGCTAAAAAGATACCAATAGGAGAGAAATATTATGGGGCACTTAATGAATTAATGGAGCGTCCATACTTTAAACAAGCTTATAATAAAGGGCTAAGGGGATTCATTAGTGATGGCAATAAAGCCAGTCCGTTTTCTTCTGAAAAATTTAGCCTTCTTAAAGAGAAACCCAACATGGGTATTCTCCATAAAACTAAGGAGGCTATTGATTTTATGATACGGGCAGAAAAGAGGCAAGGAAACAATAGCAAAGTTCGTAGCTTAGTAGAGATCGACAAAAAGTTATTAGAGATTATGGATGATATATCGTCTGAATATAAGAAAGGGCGGGCATTGTATCATCAATATAGTTCAGATGTAGATGCTATGGGTAAAGGTTCTAAAATCCTTAGCAAGTCGGTTAATAAGGATGAGTTCAGTAAAATCTTTGATGAATTACCAGAGGGAGAACAAGAATACTTTAAAAAGGGCTCAAGGGCAGAACTTTTACAAGGCATGGGTCAAACAAAAGACGAAGTGTCCACGGCAAAGGAGATTTTTGGTACGAATGATCTGTATAAACGATTTGCAAAGATTTATGGAGCCGATAAAGCTTCTGCGGTCAAGAAGGTTGTCGAAAAAGAAGCCGATTATGCAGATTTTTATAATAGAATACCAGGTCGTGTAGCGAATAAAGATATATCTTTTACGCATAATGTCAGTATGCCAACGGGTAAACGTGATGCAGCTGTACAATTAGCAAAAGCTGCTGGGAAGTCTGCTTGGATTCCTTTCAAAGAGGCGGCGTTTAGAGAGCGTCAACGGATTGAAAAGGATGTTGTCAAATTGTTAACAGGGGGGACACAGATTAAGAATGATCAAATTGTAGCTCTTATTCAACGCATGGTAAACGCGCATCATAAGGGATATGCGACAAAAGAATGGTTCAAAAAGCTTTCTGCTGCTTTGTTTGGAGGTGGGGGAAAAGCCTCAACGGAGGAGTTGAATTTATTGAGTGCATTTGAGTAAGGGAGGAGATTAGGCTATGACCCGTTATAGTCCTTCTGTTAATCAAGCGATACGGCAAACGGCAGCGCGATATGGTTTGCCAGAGAGTTATTTGTACCGTGTTGCGCAAGTGGAAAGTGGAGGGAATCCGAATGCAAGGAATCCCTACTCTTCTGCTGGTGGGTTGTATCA
>NZ_JBHIMQ010000042.1:0-1009 GCF_042194225.1 Bartonella sp. MR110HLJHH
TGGGACGCAGGAAAAGAAGGGTATGACGCTAGTCATGATGGTAAGCCCAGCAAGATTGTCAATGTAGAGAAGGGTGCTCTTGTAGAAAATTCAACAGACGCCGTGAATGGAGGACAGCTCTGGACGACGAATGAAAAGGTAACAGCAGTTGAAAACAAGGTAACAGCAGTTGAAACCAAGGTAACAGCAGTTGAAAACAAGGTAACAGAAGTTGAAAACAAGGTGAATCTTGCGGTTAGCTATGATGTTGATAAAGAAAGCGGAAAGAAAACCAATAGCATCACTCTAAAAGGTGCCGATGACAGTGAACCTGTTTTGATTACTAATGTTAAAGATGGAGAAATTAAAAAAGGCTCTAAGGACGCAGTGAATGGTGGTCAGTTACATAATTATACCGAGGAGCAGATGAAGATTACTCTTTCTGAAGCGAAAAAGTATACGGATGATCAAGTTAACGGTCTTGTCAATAATAGTATTAACGAGGCGAAATCCTATACCGATATGAAGTTTGACGCACTAAGTTATGATATTACGAATGTGCGCAAAGAGGCAAGGCAAGCAGCAGCGATTGGTTTGGCAGTGTCTAACTTACGTTACTTCGATGATCCAGGATCTGTAAGTGTTTCATTTGGTGGTGGTTTTTGGCGTGGCCAATCTGCCTTTGCTATTGGTGCAGGTTATACATCTGAAGATGGCAAGATTCGCTCTAATCTATCAGCAATCAGTGTCGGAGGCCAGTGGGGAGCAGGTGGTGGAATAACTCTGAAATTAAGATAATATCAGAGTATATGAAAAACTACAATTTAAGCGAAGTTTCGCCCTTGTCTCATCAGACAAGGGCGAAATTTTATATTATAGAGAAGTAATATTTTACAGAGAAAGCCATAGAGTAGTATACTTATAAAGTCTCATAACAATATATTCTATAGTAAGAATCTTAGTGAGATTTATTTTAATGAGAAGTGAAGCACTTTAACAAAAATTTTACAAATACAGAGTAATACTCTCA
>NZ_JBHIMQ010000042.1:1031-1364 GCF_042194225.1 Bartonella sp. MR110HLJHH
TATAAATTGATAAAGTGCGTAATCGCACAGTATTTTAAAACTGTACGTTCTATAATTTCATTGATAGAAAATATCCATTGGGGGGATACGTTTAAAAAAGTAAAAATCCCATTTTATTATTTTACTTATTTGCTCTGTACATAGCAGTAGCAATCATGAGGTATGCAACAGCGGCAATTATGAGTAAGACTCATTTTGATCAAAATGGGATACCTCAAACAAACTATGAAACAGAAGCTCTAGACAAGTCTATAATGCATGGAATCTATGAATTTTAAAGTTATAAGGATATTTCACGATTGTATAAATCGGAAAGACTCATTCTGTAAAAAT
>NZ_JBHIMQ010000042.1:1413-2720 GCF_042194225.1 Bartonella sp. MR110HLJHH
TATAAAAATAGTCTTTAGTAAGACTCATTCTGGTAAAAACAGAAAAAGTTCTCGCAAAGGGAGGTGCGACGGATCATGAAAAAATCACACAACTATCCTCGTTTTATTTTAAAGCTCTTCAAGCGAAAAAATCTAAAACTCGAGAGTATGTCGCTTATCCCTACGATAAAAGCGCAATGATTTCACAACAAATACTCTAAATCATTCGCCGGACAACTTAACCTTTTTCCGCAACTATACCTTATAGCCTCTTAAGCATACAAAATGATCTCTTTCACTTTAAAAACTATAAACCGCAGATCTAACAATAGCATACAAACATGCCTTCATCATATCCGTTCTATCTATTTCCTCCCCCTCAAATTCAGAAATTTTGTTGCAAAAAGAGAACCCTTCTTAAAGGCGAAAAAAATCAAACACCCATTAACCAAATCGCTAATCAACCTTAATCGCAGCCTTGCCAGAGTTCTAATTACTTCCGTTCGTCTCTGCGACAAACCTAAACTTTGTAAAGAACAAACAAAACCACACCACAAAATCATCCCTAGCGCTGAAATGTGTTTTTTTTATGTTCTGAATATGTTTTTTTACTTGGAGAATTTGTTATGAAAAAATTATATACCACATCAAAAGCGCCAGTGGTGAATGATTTTAAAAATTCTTTCTCGCTTTATCAATTACTTTTTATTAAAGCGCTTTCATTGGCTTCAGTGATTATCTTTTTATCAAATATTTCTCCTGTTTCTGCTAATACTCAGATTTTTAATAACATATCAAGCGGTTTTAGTGGCGGTACAAATGTGCTTAAAGCCATTCCACCAGCCTATGTTGTTGGCAGTAAATTATATAAAGATAGTGGCTCTGCATTTATAGAGGATGAAGATGCCTTCAAAAATTTAAATCCTAATATTAAGTTTCAAACGCAACTTGCACTTGATACTGCGCTTGAGACTGCATTTGCGGGTAGGGAAAGTTCTAAGGATGAAGATGCTTTCAGAAATTTAAATCCTAATATTAAGTTTCAAACGCAACCTGCACTTGATACTGCACTTACGGGTAAGGAAAGTTCTAAGAAGGAAAGTTCTAAGAATGTAGCGGATGCATTTTCTAGCGTGAAAAGTGCTTTCACAAGTTTAAATCATCAACTTGAACTTGCTGAGATAAAGAATCCCCCTGCTATTGAAGAGAAACAAAATAATCTATCTCAAGGTCATGATCAGCATAAGAATATAGAAGGTTTAATCCGTGGATTAGGTCGGGATGATGAAGAAAGGGCGGTAACTATTGCTGCTGCCTCACCATTAAAA
>NZ_JBHIMQ010000043.1:0-2547 GCF_042194225.1 Bartonella sp. MR110HLJHH
ATTATGCTATTGAGGATGTTCGCAAGGAAGCAAGACAAGCAGCAGCGATTGGTTTAGCGGTGTCCAACTTACGTTACAATGATGCACCAGGAAAGTTAAGTGTTGCACTTGGTAGTGGTATATGGCTCAATCAGGCTGCATTTGCTATTGGGGCTGGTTATACATCTGAAGATGGAAATACTCGCTCTAGTCTATCTGTGACAAATGCCGGAGGGCGCTGGGGTGTAGGTGTGGGATTAAGCTTAACTCTAAATTAATAAAATTCACTACTATTATTTTCAAAAACGCTCCTGTCTATACAAGACAGGAGCGAAAAGGGTTACACGATTAAAAGAACGGTTCCCACAAATAATAATGCCAGCATTAATATTGAAAATAAAACAGAGAAAAGGTGTGAAGAGTGGCGTGTTTTACGCAAATTTGACAGAAGTCGTGGAGGGGGCTGGTTGGTTGTTACATGACAGTGAGCAGCAGATTAAGACAGTTTTTGATGATGCTAAAAAGTATACGGATGATCAAGTCAATACTATAGTCAATAATGCTGTTAACGAGGCGAAATCCTATACCGATATGAAGTTTGAAACGTTGAGTTATGCCATTGAAGATGTTTGAAAAGAAGCAAGACAAGCAGCGGCTGTTGGTTTGGCAGTGGTAGGTTTACGTTACAACGATACACTAGGGAAGTTGAGTGTTTCATTTGGTACGGGGTTTTATGGTGCAGTCAATCCGCATTTGCCTTTGGTGCTGGTTATACATCAGAGGACGGATTCATTCGCTCTAACCGATCTGTCATGAGTGCAGGGAGTTACTTGGGGTAAGTGCAGGAGTAAACTCACCGCTGAATTAACGATAAAAAATGCATTTTCTCTTGTCTCATCAGACGATGGGTAAAATTTTATAAAGAAGTGATATTTTACACAGAAATTCATAGAGTAGTATACTTATAAAGTTTTATAACAATGTTATTCTGTAGTAATAATCTTAGTGGGACAGATTTTAGTTACAGTGAAGCATTCTAACAAAAAAATTTACAAATGCAGAGTGATGTCTTCATATAAATTAATAGAGCGCGCAATTGCACAATATTTTAAAACTGTACGATTTATAATTTTATTAATAGAAATATCGATTGGGGGGTATGCTTAAAGAAATAAAAAATCTCATTTTTTACTATTTTTATTATTTTCTTCGTATGCAACAGCGGGAATGCTTAAATAAGCTCACTTTGATCAAAACAGGGGTATTTAAAGCATAACGATACACCAGCACTTTTATAAAAGCCCAAAGTGTAAACAATGAGGCTATGAATTTTAGAATTATTTCATGAATCAGCAAGACGCATTATATAAAAAATAATTAAATCATTTTTTTCCTTGCTATTTTTTTTAAAGTCTGTAAGAATGTAAAGGATTAGTTAAAAGACACTAAGAATCTTTTCGCAAAGCGGGGTGCGGTAAATCATGAAGAAATCACACAATCACTATTATCTTATTTCAGAAAGCTTTAAGAGACACACATCTAAAGCTCAGGGATATCTCGCTTATCTTTACGACAAAAGCACAATAACCCTACAAAAAATGCTCTAAATCACTCAGCAAACAACCTAATCCTCCTCCGCAATAAACATCCTTTATTGCCTCTTCAACACACAATACCTAATAATAGTACACAAACATGTTTTATTTACACTTCTTTCACCTTTCTTCACCTTTAAATTTAAAGGCTTTGCTAAAAAAAGAAAATCCTCCGTAAAAGGGGGAAATAAAAACCTTATTAATTGGGCTATCAATCAACGCCGACCACAATCTCATTGATATCTTAGATAGTCCTCTTCCTTATTATGACAACCCTAATCTTTTATAAAACAAGAAAAAAACAAACCCTGGAGCCTAGTAGCACCGGAATATGTCTTTTTAATGTTTTTAATATTTTTCTTACTTGGAGAATTTATGATGAAAAAAACATATACCACACCACACACGCTAGCGGTGAGTAATTTAAAAAATTCTTGCTCGTCTCATGGATTACCTTTTATTAGAACGCTTTCATTAGTGTCAGTAGCTGTCTTTTTATCAAATGCTTCTCCTGTTTCTGCTTGTGATACGTGGGGTAATGTAGCGAAGTATTTTGGTGGTGGTACAAATATACTGAAAAGTATTGCGCCAACCTATGTGATTGACGGTAACGTGTATAGAGATGTTGGCTCTGCGTTTGCTGGTGTGGGAGATTCTTTCCAGCGATGGAAGAATGAAGTTAATGCGAATATTAATAATAAATTTAATCAATATGATAATAAAATTAATCAATTAGTTTCCAATAAGTATGTTATGCAAAATGGCGCAGGGACAATTACAATTGGTGCGAACACACACGGCATTGCAGTAGACTTTGCAAATAGTTCTCGTGAGTCGCGAATTCTTATGGGTGTTCGTGATGATATGGTTGGCCCAAGATCAGATCAAGCAGTCAATGGTTCCCAGCTTTATAGTTTGGGCGATGGGATTGCGAAGTCTTTTGGCGGTGATGCTGGCTATAAAAATGGAAAAT
>NZ_JBHIMQ010000044.1:0-2521 GCF_042194225.1 Bartonella sp. MR110HLJHH
TTGGGCGTGATTTGTCTTTAAGTTGGATACTAAGCCGCTTGATGGTTGAGGGCGTTCACCATGTGAACATAACGCACCCCTTTGAGGATATTTTGGTCGCACCTGATGAAGCAGTCGCTTTGGGGGATATTGTTTTGTCTGAACGGGGGCGTGCTTATTGATGCTTTCCTCACTTTTGCCACCGAATTCGAGCTTACTTGAACGCTGTTTTGCAGAAGCAATGGCTTTTGACCCTCACGTTAAAACTACACTCGAAGAAATACCTCGCGCGAAATTTATCACGCGTCCGCCTTCTTGGTTGCCCTTTTTAATAGACGAATATGGCTTACAAGAATTAAACCCTTATTTTTCTAGCCTTTATGATTTAATTGATCAGGGTCTTGCATGGCAAAATATTCGCGGCTCCCTTGCTGCAATAGAGATGGGGCTTGAATGGCTAGGGATTTCGGCACGCTTTCAACCCGCATGGACGGGGCGGGCATGGTGGAATTCCTTTCAACTTGATTTTGATCAGTTGCCTGAACGGAAAAGCCTTGAAGCTATTGAAGCAATCACTGACCTTTCCAAAAGTTTGCGCTCTGATTTTCGTCGAGGGACCTATGGTTATGATGTTCAAGCCATGGAAGGCAATATGTCACGCCTTGATGACAGCATGTTGGAGTATGAAAGTGGTGTTAGCTTAACAGCTGGGGGCACTTTGTTTTCCTTTGGGCGCACAACAGAGATAGAGCACGTTCTCTTAAGAGAAGAAGGCAGGCTTATTGGTAATTGGATAGATGATGGGGATGAAGAGTTAAGCTGGGACCAAATCGATTACCCATGGGACATGGCAAATTTTCCGTGGTGTTCGGTCAAAAAACATGAACGCGATATGCTGATGGCAGAGTGGTTTCATGGTCGCACGCTTTATCTCGTGTTAAGAGACAGCCAAGATGGCGTGATTGGGTATCAAAGATGCTATGCTGTAGCGCCTGTCGAACAGGTTTTAGAGGGTGTTTACAACCATTGCGGAAACAGATTTAATCCCTCCCCAACAGGCACTCTGTTGTTTCTTGCTGCCCGCACAGACTTTCGCGATGATAATAACGCATTATATATAAAAACACAATAAAGTCAATAGTTTGTGTGCAATTGTTTTATAAGAATCCACTTAAGAATCCACACTTTTATGCATGATTCATTTGACCATTTTTTATATAAGATTGCCATGTATGAATAGACTATAAAAAGCAAATCATAAAGAAGTTTAAGAAGAAAAAACAACTTCAAAATGTCCTTCAAGCGTTTTAACTTCTTTCGGATTAACAATAATCTTGATATCGTTTCCCAATTTTGCCAAACACTCAAGCATTTTCATTTCACTAATTCCTCGAAATTCTCCACTTAAGAGTTTAGACAATTTGGGTTGAGTCATTTTCAAAAGTTGACTAGCCTGTTTTTGTGTTAAGTTCTTTTCTTTAAGAATTTGACTAATCTTATGAGCAAGTTGCGCTTTGATAAGCATCTCTCTGGAATCTGAAAAGCCAAGATCCGCATAAACATTGGAACTACCGTGAAAAACATTGATCATTTTAATTCCCTTCTAATTGTTCTGCTAACTTGAGACGTTCTTTGATCAGATTAATGTCTGGTTTTGGTGTTGCAATGCCACGGGTCGATTTTTTCTGAAAACAATGCAACACATAAAGAGATTTTTTATATTGTATCGTATAAACAGCGCGATAAGTTCCTTGAATATCGCGTTCAATAATTTCTAGAACATTGGCAGATCCAAACCCCTTGAGAACCTTAACATTTTCTCCTCTATCTCCTATCTGAGCAAGATAAAGAGCATAACCAATCCTTTGTTGAATAAGATCAGGAAGACTTTTTATATCTTTGAGTGAAGAACCAAGCCATATGATACGTTTTATTTTACTCATGATTATTAATATACCCATATGGGTATATTTTCAAGTGGTTATTTTAATTTTGTGATTTTTTTATAACTATTATTAATAAAATTGACTTGATAAAAATGGTAACAAAAAACCATAATTGTTTATTTGTTTTATGAAAAGCTGCTTTTAAAAACCAATGCTCGTAAATGTAAAAAGAACGTTTTTTACAGATATTTATTGAATATGCATGTTTTTTTGATTGGATTGTTAAAGCTACCGAGCGTTTATAGGCTCTCTTATTCAAATGAGTGATTAAAGATCATATGCATCATTTACGTTCCTTTTGATAAGTTTTCATATCTCTAATAGAGCGCTTGCAATATGATACGTTTTGTATATATGCACTGATTACTCCATGTGGATGATTCATTTTAATCATTAGAATAGACATTTGAAAGCCGCGTCATATCACTTGGCACGGCTTTTTTTTATTTTACTCTCTCTTTTATGATATGTTTATAGCAATGCATTTTAATAGCAATGCATTTTATATGCGTTTATAATCATAAAGAATGCACGCCCCATGCGTGTTTTTATTCTGTTTTATCAGTTATATTGACAACATTATCCCTTTCATAAAC
>NZ_JBHIMQ010000045.1:0-2508 GCF_042194225.1 Bartonella sp. MR110HLJHH
TTCCACGCTCGATACGGTCATAGGTAAATTGATCATCTTCATTAAAAGCCGTTAGATAAAAAGCACGGTCTGTTTGATATTCCTTACGTTCCAGATTGGCTAAAAAACCAGACAATTCATCACGCACCATTAAGAGACCACGGGGGGCTTTTAAGAGTTCCCCAAGCTTTTCGACCGTGATATCATTGACAATAAAGCGTCGTTTATCAAGAGTATCATCATTATTTTTACGAGTAGAAACTAAACGGTGTGCAAAGTGCATTATGCAATCATATTCGCAACATTATAAAAATAGTAATCTATCATTACTTACTGATAGGGAGCGCAGTATTGTAGAAAATAATTTGCTTCAATTACCAAATAAATAAAAATACAGTTGATTAAGGAAATTTTTGCTTTGTATGAAGCACACGTAAAATACGCACAACGCCATTTGAAATATCATAAATCATGATATAATTTGGATGTACAATAAGTTCACGTGTATTTACAATTCGTCCTAAACGACCAAGAGTAGGAAGTTTAACAAGTTTTTCTACTTTTTCAGATAAAAGTTGATCAAACTTTAAGGCAGCAGAAGGATTATCTTGTGATATGTATTCACGGATCTTTTTGCGGTCAACGTGTGCTACTTGTGTCCAAATTAGCTTCATAAAGTTGATCTATCGAGTTTACTTTGTGTTTTTAATCGCCATTCCTTTGCTTCTGCTTCGATTTCTTCAGAAGATATTATATCACCTGCATTAGCAGAATTTATCCCTAATTGAACTTGTTCCCGAAACCATAAATCGTGTGCACTTTTTTCTTTTTGTTCTTTTACGATATCGCGCATATAATCGCGCAATAATTGTGCAGCAGATCTATCACACGCCTTTGCTGCTTTGGAAAATTCATTTTTTAATACATCATCGACGCGAAAGGTAAATGTTATCTCAGCCATTTTACGACTACTTAATGTGTTATAATGTAATTCTAATGTAATACATTTTTACTATTTCTTCAATAGCTACTGTTAGAATAGATATCTTATATCTATTTTGCATTTTCATAGGGTTGAAAGAGGCGCCCATGCCAAACCCTCAGCACAGCACGTGTAATGCCCTGCGCATGCGTAAAAGAACACATCATTTAAAATCCTATAACGTTGCGTCATAGGACAGATTGTGCTATCTCTAGGGTGATGAGCTTGAGAAAGCCTTGTCCGTCCTTACGTGACAAGGTTTTCTTTTTATGCTGCGTCGCTTTGACGTTGCTGTTTCGCTTGCTCGATTACATTGATAAGATCTGATTGTAACCAACGCGATAAAAAACCAAATTTTAAAGGTTTTGGGAGAGAGCCATTAGTTACATGACGGCGGAATGTTGAAACACTCATATGAAGCAGTTTTGCACTTTCACGGTCTGTCAAAAGAATATCATTTTCTGTCATACTAAAATCCTTTCACTATAAAAAAATGAGAACAAATCATAACTATTTATTAACCACATTTTGGTTCATTTTTGAAGGTATTTTATTTATAGAAAACAATATTTTATCATAGTTTTTCTGATGTGATAATTTATGAATCTTATTGAGAAAGAATGAGAGACAAGAGAGCTAAAGTTATCCACAGATAATGGGGTTATGCACCCCATATCTTAAGATTGACCAGTGACATAAGCCGCCCATTTATCCATATAAACGCGGCGCTGTTCTAGATAATCAGTCCGACGATAGGCACGCTCTACTTTACCGCCGACCGTATGACTTAGAATAGTTTCTGCGACTTCATAAGGGGCATCGGTTGTTTCAGCGAGCCAATTGCGTAAACTAGAACGAAAACCATGGGGGCAGGCTTCAATTTTATTTTTTCTCATATACGTAACCATACATTTCTCAGCGAGGGGACCACGACCTCTAGCAGAAAAAAAGAAATCATTACGAGAGAGCAAGCGCGCTTGTTTTAGAATTTCTAATGCTTCTGTTGATAGAGGCACGCGAAATTCTGTTGTAGCATCACGCCTTCCTTTCATATTCTCAGCAGGAATGGTCCATATATCCTCCTCAACTTGATCTTTATGAATATGACGTAAAGGATTGGTACGAACGCCTGTCAGAATAAGCAAACGCAAAGCCAGTTGTGTTATGGTTGATGCTTCACAGAGTGTTTTATAAAAAGCCGGCACACCTTTCCAATCCATTGCTGGTAAGTTTTGGACTTTATGGCGTTGTTTACCTAAGAGCGCGCGTGCTTTTTCTGTTGCTTGTAAATCAACATCCAATCCTAAGGCAGCCGCATGTTTAAGACAAAGGTTGAGACGAATAAGAGCTCTATTAGCTGTTCCAGCTTTTGTATGCCAAATAGGGGCAAGAACATTGCGTATCTCTGTTTGTGTAATCTCAGAAACGGGAAGACAGCCTAATTTGGGCAGAATATGAAGGCGTAATGGTAAAAACCAATCCCCATCTTTACCATCATTTTTTAATTCAGCTTTACGACTTTCAAAAGCATCCAACGCGATATCTTT
>NZ_JBHIMQ010000046.1:0-2217 GCF_042194225.1 Bartonella sp. MR110HLJHH
TGACCTGCTGTCTGCTTTATTTCTGATAGCCATTGTTTAAAACGCAAGTAACGCATTCCACCGCCTTCAAAACGGCGCGATTGAAAATTCACGGTACCACTGAACATGTCACCACTTGCACCACGTATCGCCCACCCCGTTTTGGTACCTAGATCAAAACAAAGAATCGTGTTATTCACTGCGCCTCTCCATACACAATGTGTTTTATTAGGTTGTTTTTTTCCGAAAATGAAAGAAAGAACGGTGTGTAAAATATGCAAGCAGTTTTAAATTGGATAGAACAGCATCCTGTATTATTTTCAGCGTTTTCTGTATTATTTTCAGCACTTTCTTCGGTTGGTGCTTTATTATCAGCAATTTTTGCTTTTCGTTCTATTAAACAGACATTGAAATTAAGAAAGGAAGACAAAATAGAAGCTGAAAAATCAAGAAAGGAAGATCTAGAAAAGTTTAAAGCTGAATTAGCTAATGCCATGGACATAGCTAAATCAACTAAACAACAAGCACAAGCGCTAGAAAAGCTTACCAACGTTCTAGAAAAACAGACAGAAATTTTAGAGCAAAGAAAACTTAATGTTTTGTCACAATATATGCGAACATATAAAGATCCCGATAGTGACGTATTTTTATTCATCGATATAGCTTTATTCATTGCAAATCCTACAAAACAACCAATTACAATCAATTCGATTAGTATAAATAAAGACAGCCTTTTTAGATTTATTCATGCAACATATAGTATATCCTATCCTTTTCCTCCTTATAAAAAGGTACACACCATCTCCCCCAAAAATTTCAAACTTCTCTGTTTAAAAAAACCTAAAGTAGAACCTAAAATATATGATACTCTTAATGTATTTAGCCTTGATGTTTCCAGCTCGCTATACTTGGTTCTTACTATCGCACCTATAAATAATAATACACCATCTAGACTAGCATTCACTTTAGAACACACTGCCGTAGATCCTCAAAATCCACCAGAAAAAGTGAATTTTCCCGTCCGCGATATTCAATACTTTGAACCAGAACTCTTACAGCTGTTACGTTCAAAGAATAATGGTTTTCCAATTTGAACAATAACGCTGTTGTTCCTCAATACTTTTTTCAGCCAACTCGGCCCATGTCAGTGGCTTTGGCCTCACAAGATGAAATAATAAATATTGCGATCTATCCCATTTATTAACTTCTTCAATTGTAACGGTTTTTTTTGCCATAAACCATGTATGGACATCGTTAATAATTTGAATTGCTTCATTCTTTCTCTGTTCATCCATCATTAATTGTTGCAATATCTTTCGTGCTCTATCATCATCTTTTTCATCACTATATTCATTTATAATTGGAGCTTTGTTTACAAACTCTCTTACAAGCGCACGAACATCTTCAGGCTCTTGAAGATTGTCATTAATATTTTCATATTCAGTCAAATATTCTTGCTCTTTAGATTTCTTCTGTTCAGATTCCAACAAACGTTCTTGCACTTCTTTTTGTAATTTTTGTAAATGTTGTATTTTCTCTTCATTTTCTGCTAGCTGTCCTTCCATCAACGCTTTTTGTGACGCTATTAACTCATCTCGTTCTTTTATCGCTTGTCTAAGCATTTTTATGTTTTTAAAATTGGTATAAACCGCATAACATGAACACAAATTAGCAATACAAGATATAATAAGTGCAATTAAGCCCATCCCTCTCTCCTCACTTACCCTTCTTCTTACTCTTCTTATTCTTATGAGCCGGCGCTTTTACTGCTTCATCACGCTGTTTAAGCTCTTGTGTTAGTCTTTCAACTTCCTCGTCGCGTGATTGAACATCTGCTTTTAGTGCCTGTATCTTTTCACTGTTCCGTTTAAACTCTTCTCGGTACGCATCTATCTTTTGTTTAAGTTCTTCAATTTCCTCGTCACGTTCTTCAATCTCTTGCTTCAGTTCTTCCATTTCCTCGTCGTCACATTCTTCCATCTTTTGTTTCAGTTCATCAATTTCCTCGTCGCGTTCTTCAATCTCTTGCTTCAATTCTTTAATTTCCTCGTCGCGTAATTGCACATCTACTTCGAGTTCTTTAATTTCTTGCTTCAGTTCTTTAATTTCCTCGTCGTCACATTCTTTCATCTTTTGTTTCAGTTCATCAATTTCCGTATCACGTGATTGAACATCTGCTTTTAGTGCCTGTATCTTTTCACTTTTCCGTTTAAACTCTTCTCGGTACGCATCTATCTT
>NZ_JBHIMQ010000047.1:0-2159 GCF_042194225.1 Bartonella sp. MR110HLJHH
TGGTTGCGATAATGCAATGCAATACGAAACATCACTCCGCTTAAGAGCAAAACTGAAACCACTGCTATCCATAAAATTTCATTCGAACTCATCTTTATCTCCTTTAATTTTTATGAGGGCGGTCATCATGACCAATCTGTTGTGCTTCGCATTCCATTAAAAAAAGAATGCAACAAGCCGCATGTGCCAAGTGTGATAAATCACTCTCAGCATCCTTATGCTCTCCACCAAACCATGCTAATAAATGACGTAAAGCAGCACCGTGTAACCTGCTCCAGTGCATGCCATTACGCCAATTGTTTGCTCCGTACTTCTTTGCCCCAAACTCTAAAACTTTACCAATTTCAAGCAGTGCCAACGGTGGTATAAGCTCTACACGAGGCTTACCATCATCATTCTTATGCGCTTCATTTGCATTATGTGAACACATATAAACTCTGTCGCCACCATATTCTTCAGTGCCGCAAACATATGCATTTCCATAAATCTTGGCCTTACCATAAACCACGGCATGACCGAACACCTTAGCAGCATCACAAACCTTGGCATAACCACAAACCTTGGCGTTGCCATAAACCTTGGCGCTGCCATAAACATGGATATTATCGTAAACGTAAGCATTACCAAAAACCGCAGCTTCATCACAAACCTTGGCATTGCCAAATACATGCGCATTACCACAAACCTTGGCGTTGCCATAAATCGCAGCTGCTAAAAGAACATTGGCATTCTCATAAACACGGGCATTGTCATAAACATGAGAAAAACCAAGAACCTTGGCATTGCCAAAAACACGTGCATCACCATAAACCCATGCCCTATTCCCAACCCAACAATCGCCCTCATGAGAGAGGTTGCCTTCACTCTCTACAAAACCACCAACATCACCTGCTTTAACATCACCAAAGTCTCTCAGTGCACGAATGCGGTGAAGAGTTTTTCCAGCAAACTCAATTGTTTCATCAGTAAGTTCGTATTTCTTTTCTACAGCCATCATCACCTCCTTAAGGCTGCAAAGTCTCACGCGCGCTATCAACGCCGGAACTTTTTGCAAATGTAGTCATTGGGGGGTGTTGCTCTTGATCGCATAAAGATTTTAAAAGATAAGCCACTGCTCCTCTTGAAGGAACACCATATTTTTCCCAACGCCATACTGTTGATTTGTTAACGCCTAATAACGCTGCCATTTCGTCCAACGTCAGATTAAGGCGTTTGCGTATTTTTTTTGCTTCTATCTTATTCATAAAATTAAGTGTGCAATGTGCACAGAAAAAAGTCAAGTCGAAAAGCACATATAATATGTGCATTATGAATGGAAAGGAGTTGTCAGAATGCAAGAACAAAAACCCGACCAAGCTATACGCTTAACAGAAGCAAGAATTGCCAAAGGATTTAAATCTGCCCGAGCCGCAGCTCAATATTACGGCTGGTCATATTACACTTATATACAACATGAACAAGGAGTTCGCGGCATCAATAAAGCCGCAAGTCGATACGCAAAAGCTTTTAACGTAAGTACAGGTTGGTTATTGACTGGTGAAGGACAGGGTATAAAAACAAAATCTACAACTGCTCTTTCAGACCGCGAACTTCAAGAAGAAGTTTTTAACGCTCTAAAAAATATATCTCCTGAAAAAAAGCAGTGGCTTCTTCGCATTTTAGATACTTTAAAAGACGAAGAATAATAATTAACCTTCTTTTTTTATCTATACTAAGCTTATTCACTGCCTCCATTATAAGGTTATCAATATCATCCATTTTATATATCCCAAAATAATATAATACTCACTAAATATGTTCATATTGCACATTTTATTGTTGACATATGTGCAATATGCGCATACATATGTCCCATATCTTAGAAAATAACTTTTGCCAATAGGCTCTATGGAGGCATTTGTGACAAAACCAGTGTTTATAAATTCTGATGAAATTCTCTTAGTGATGTGCAAAAATGAAGAGCAAAATCTCGCTAAATCTGGTCCTTTCTTAGAAGAAAGTGACATGATCAAATTTATCGACCAAGCCGATAATGCTGTCCAAATTTTGCGTATTGAACCAACGACTAATCGTTGCGAAGATATCTCTGAAGATATTGCCGAATTCTATCTTAAAGAATGTGAAGAGCAGTGTTTCAACGGAAACATTCCTCACGACTT
>NZ_JBHIMQ010000048.1:0-2072 GCF_042194225.1 Bartonella sp. MR110HLJHH
AAGGTGTAAATGATGTAGCTGGCAATACAACGATCAGTTTCCATGGACCAGCGGCTAATGTTTTGGCGGCATCCGGTCTGTTAGGTTATGTGAGTGGTGGCAAACAAACTACCATTGGCTTTGATGGGAATAGATATGACTTTGTAAGCCGGTGGATTGGTGGCAATGACTATACTTATGAGACAATACCTGCTGGCAGTAATGCTTGGACAGAATGGTGGAGAGTGATCATGAATCCCATAAGTTCCCATACCTGTCTTGGAGACGCGAGTTATGAATGTAGATATAATTATGGCACATCTCATCTAGAACAAAAACCTTGAATTAAATCATGGAGGAAAAAATGAAACAAACCTTAAAATTATTAAGTGCGATAACTCTATTGAGTATAGCTGGGTGCCAGTTTAATAAAACTCCCACATCTTCTATAGGGGCATGGGAAAAGCCAGGAGCAGATTTTACTGAGATAGGAAAAGCCTTGTTAGAATGCGGTATGCCAACCCCTTATGATAAGGATCCAGAAAGTAGAAAGCTCAGTAATAATGCAATAGCAACAATTCATGCTTGCATGGTTCAATCAGGATTCCGCTATGAAGAAAGGGGGGGGGGATGGTGTGTAAATCATAAAGCCGAAAATCTCCCGATTTGTCGTCCAGGCGCTGTGATCCCGAGGCGCAGTGTCAAGAAGCGCTTAAACAGCCCTTTTTGTAAAAAGCATCCAGAACAATATGAATGCTATCCTTAAGTCTTGCTTGTGATGATCAACAATGCGCCATCCTTGCCTTCGCTTGGAATGGCGCGATTGTTTCCTCACTTTCATTATTTAACGGATGAGGAAAAGCAGCATTTACAAGAAGGTTCTGATGGCAAGGTGCATGTGTTCCTCAATGGCATTTTTACACCACCCTATGAGGCGGCTGTTTATGCAGAGCAACATGCGGAGAATAAAAATGTACCGCTTTATTTTGTTGTGTTTCCCCAAGCGGATTCTGCTATCTCAGAACTCTTGGTAGCAGGCTATCAGAAGTTCATGGAAAATAACTTTTGGGGTTTGACCAATTCAACACAAGAAGCAAAAGATATAATGTCTCGCTATGGTAACACAGGATTGCATTTTGATGCCCATAGTCGTGGCAGTTTGACAGGCTTTAATATGATGAATTCTTTCAAACAAGAAGGTGTAAATGATGTAGCTGGCAATACAACGATCAGTTTCCATGGACCAGCGGCTAATGTTTTGGCGGCATCCGGTTTGTTAGGTTATGTGAGTGGTGGCAAACAAACCACTATTGGTTTTGATGGGCATAGATTTGACTTTGTAAGCCGATGGATTGGCGGTAATGGCTATACTTATGAGACAATACCTGCTGGTAGTAACTGGTGGAAAGAAACATGGAATATGTTCACAAATCCCAACAGTGTTCACACATGTCTTGGACATGCGAATGCTATGTGCAACATACTTTATGGCACATCTCATCTAGAACAAAAACCTTGAATTAGATCATGGAGAAAAAAATGAAACAAACCTTAAAATTATTAAGTGCGATAACTCTGTTGAGTATAGCTGGGTGCCAGTTTAATAAAACTCCCACATCTTCTATAGGGGCATGGGAAAAACCAGGAGCAGATTTTACTGAGATAGGAAAAGCCTTGTTAGAATGTGGCATGCCAACACCTTATGATGCAGATCCAGAAAATCAAAATCGCAGTTTCAATCAAATGGCAACCATTGATGCTTGCATGCTTCAAGCAGGGTTCAACTATAAATATGATGTGGGGGGGGGGTGGTGTGGAAACCATAAAGCCGAAAATCTCCCGATTTGTCGTCCTGGCGCTGTCATACCACAGCGCAGTGTCAAGAAGCGCTTAAACAGCCCGTTTTGTAAAAAGCATCCAGAACAATATGAATGCAAACCTTAAGTCTTTCTTGTGATGATCAACAATTAGCCATCCTTGCCTTCGCTTGGAATGGCGCGATTGTTTCCTCACTTTCATTATTTAACGGATGAAGAAAAGCAGCATTTACAAGAAGGTGCTGATGGCAAGGTGCATGTGTCCCTCAATGGCAT
>NZ_JBHIMQ010000049.1:0-2069 GCF_042194225.1 Bartonella sp. MR110HLJHH
ACACTCTGAACCAAACGGGGCGCATTGTTTCGCAAAAGCGGATAGAACTCTCAACCGATGGCACCTTGACGCTGGGTGAGACAAGCCAAGTTGGTGGCTATGATGTCGCGCTGAAGGCAGGCACACTCGCCCAAGCTGGGCTTATAGAAGCGCAAGGTGAGGAACTTACTCTCGAAAGCCACGGTGATTTAACCAATAGCGGCACGATAGCAAGCAATGGCGCAATCACTGTGAATGCGCAAAACACTCTGAACCAAACGGGGCGCATCGTTGCGCAAGAGCGGATAGAGCTCTCTCAACTGATGGCACCTTGACACTGGGTGAGACAAGCCAAATTGGCGGCTATGATGTGGCACTGAAGGCAGGCACACTCACCCAAGCTGGGCTTATAGAAGCGCAAGGTGAGGAACTTACTCTCGAAAGCCACGGTGATTTAACCAATAGCGGCACGATAGCAAGCAATGGCGCAATCACTGTGAATGCGCAAAACACTCTGAACCAAACGGGGCGCATCGTTGCGCAAGAGCGGATAGAGCTCTCTCAACTGATGGCACCTTGACACTGGGTGAGACAAGCCAAATTGGCGGCTATGATGTGGCACTGAAGGCAGGCACACTCACCCAAGCTGGGCTTATAGAAGCGCAAGGTGAGGAACTTACTCTCGAAAGTTACGGTGATTTAACCAATAGCGGTATGCTTGCAAGCAATGGCGTTATTGCTTTGCGTGCGCAAAACACTCTGAACCAAACGGGGCGCATTGTTGCGCAAGAGCGGATAGAGCTCTCAACTGATGGCACCTTGACACTGGGTGAGACAAGTGAGGTTGGCGCCTATGATGTAACGCTGAAGGCAGGCACACTCACCCAAGCTGGGCTTGTGGAAGCGCAAGGCGGAGTACTTACTCTCAACAGCTATAATGTTTTAAGCAATTCCGGTATCATGGTGGGCGGTGTTGTTGATGCGAAGCTTGGTTCTTTAGCAAATTCAGGTCAGCTTTTAGCCAGTGACAGCTTTACGCTTATAGCAGAAAGCCATGATCCGTCATTGGGGCAAGCTGCTCTGGTTTTAAATGGTGAAGACGGAGTTCTCAAAAGTGGTGGCGCTTTTGTTTTAACCGCAGATGTTTTGGACAATGCCGGCAGTATTGGTTCAAGTGGTGATGGGGTTGCGCTCAATGTGAGTGGTGATCTGAGCAATAGCGGGCTGATTTACGCTAAGAAATCTGCCATTTTCTCCTTAGATGGGGATTTTATCAATAAGTTTGCCGATGTCATTGCTGAAGACAATCTCATCATCCGTGGTTTAAGTGGAGAGCGGGCTGGTCATGTGATCAACAGCTCGGGTCTTTTAGAAGCTGTCTCAGGCGATATGACCTTCGATGTCTCAGCGCTTACCAATAT
This sequence comes from Bartonella sp. MR110HLJHH, assembly GCF_042194225.1. NCBI lineage: Bacteria > Pseudomonadati > Pseudomonadota > Alphaproteobacteria > Hyphomicrobiales > Bartonellaceae > Bartonella > Bartonella sp. MR110HLJHH. Next base: position 1,401 of record NZ_JBHIMQ010000049.1, read on the forward strand.
GCGTGAAGGGGGAGTTAAAGTTAGCGATAAAGTGGTTGGTCACAGTTACGTGCGAGGAGAATGGAAAGATGTCGAAAATATTGATCATTTACGTATCAAGGAAAATATCGACACCACGATCATTCGTCAGCAGCCTCATTTTACCAATAATGCTGCACAGATTTTAGTAGGACGTCATCTGACAATTAATGCCGGTGATATCCGCAATAGCTATAGCTTGATTGCTGCCAATGGCAACATTGTGATGCATGGCGATACGCTGCTCAATGAGGGGCGCGATTTAATCGAAACAACTAAGATTGTAACGGAAACGCGCTACAGACATAAGCAATGTAGTATCACAAATCCAGCATGTATAAACGGTGCAGAAGAATGGGATGGTCCTACTTTTATCCAAACACCCACGCGCACTTATGATGCTGTTTACGGCACGATTGAAGCTGGTGGCACTCTTGATGTCAAGGTTACAGACACTCTTGACAATCATGCAGTGCGCGAGGGAGCCGGTCAAATTGGCTTAAGCTCTGGCAATAAAGGCTTGAGTGGCGTTAAAAATACTGACGTTGATGGCTTCAAACCGTCGATCAGCTATAGCTCTGGCGATCAAGGTTTGGCTGGGGGACAAACACCCGATTTTGACGGTTCCAAACCACTGATTAGCAATGATCG
>NZ_JBHIMQ010000005.1:0-114255 GCF_042194225.1 Bartonella sp. MR110HLJHH
TCAAAGAAACATTAGAAACATTGTGCGAAGCGTGCTTTATAGAGAAATGTTAGAAAATCCTATTCCCTAACTTTTATTTACGCGTCCCTCACTGTAAAAAAGCTGTATAAATACAGTAAGTTATTAGACAAATAAGTAGTGTTGCAATGCTGAAACAGAGTAAAGAAACTTCATTTGTTCTTTTTGATTGATACAAATTTTGTCTATAAATTTGATAAGATGAATAGTGCATCATTTGGAGAAAGTTTTTGATAAGTAAATCGCTATGAAAAAATTGTGTTTTTGAGTGATGAAATTTTCGAATATCATAAGTTTTCTTTCTATAGCTCTTTATCCATATAGATTGTATTGTTATTTTTGGATATCCATATAGATTGTATTGTTATTTTTGGATATGGTATGTTATTAATAATCTGAGTTGATGAAGCTGCTCCTTTGAATTATCTATAGAGGTCATATATTGGGGAGGTTTGTCTGTTGAGGGAGATGGGTTAGATAAAGTCTGAAGGATATTTACTAAAATAGTGAGGGCAATTTTAATTTTTTTATGGGAGATAATTGAGGCATTTTATAGTAATGCTTAGGAAAAGCATCTTCTCAAAGAATTCCTGTGGTCAAGGAAGTTTGTTTTGTTATCAATGTGGTTTGATATGCTTATAGTGTAGATTTATGCTTTGTATCTTTTCTTATACAATGAAGGCTTATTAGCAAAGTTCTCCTTTCAATGAGCAATCATTTTTCTACTTACTTAGTTTATCCAAAAGATTATCTTTCATAAAAGAAGAAATAAGTTTTTAGTGTCTTAATGCTTCATTGAAGTGAACTCATCACATTGAAAAAATATCTAGACAAAAAATTGGAGATAAAACGTCAGGTGCGTTTTATTGCTCTAAGGAGGGCTTGAACACTTTTGTTTTGTCTAGTGAACAAAAACAGATATTTATTATGGGAACATTCAAAGGGGGGGATAAGTTGAAATTAGGAGTGACTGATGGGATCATTATTGATTGACGTTAATAACGTCTCAAAAATATATCGCAACATTGACAGAGGAATTGGTTTTAAAAACAAGGTGGTTTCTCTCTTCGAGCTGGTTTATACAAATCATCATGTGTTAAAAGATATGAGTTTTACCCTCTTTTCAGGGCAATCATTAGCAATTCTTGGCCCTAACGGAGCGGGTAAATCGACACTGATTAAAATACTTTCTGGTATACAATATGCTGATGAGGGATGTATTAAAGTCCTTGGTGTTGATCCTTATAAAGCAAAAAAGATCTGTTCAAGTCTTTGGGTGTGGTCTTTGGTCACAAGAATTGTTTGTGGTGGGATTTACCCTTACGCTACAGTCTGGATATGGTTCGACCATTATATGGTCTTGAACGCGCCTCTTTTACCCGTGATCTTAGAGAGATTACAGAGTTGCTGGGTCTTGAGCATATTATGGATAAGCCAGTGCGGATGCTTAGTCTGGGTGAGAGAGTGAAAAGTGAATTGGCATTTAATCTCTCCTTTAGACCTAAACTGTTGTTTCTCGATGAGCCAAGTATTGGTCTTGATATTACATCTAAGCATGAAATCAGGGAGCTTCTTAAAAAACTGAAAAGGGAGCGCGGCACAGGGTATATCATCACGAGTCATGATATGGGAGATATTGATGGATACGTTGATGATATTATTCTCTTGCATAAGGGAAAGAAACAGTTTCATGGCAATCTTCAAGCGCTTAAAAATGTCATTCCTTCTTTGGTGAGAATGACGCTTTTTTGTGAACACGTAGCTACATCTTCAACTGTTGTAGAAAAAATTGATGAGATTGCGTTGAAATCATCTACTTCTTTAAAGGATAAGCACTTTAACGCTGAAGAATGCTCGCTGGAGGTTTCGCTGCCCCGTGAGGATTTTGCGCGTTTTGTACGCGAAATTACAACCGAACTGAACTGTACGTTCTCTGTATCCACTCCCTCGCTTGAAGAGATGCTCCGTGTTAAATTTAAAGAATTTATCTAACCACTGCTTTGGTATGTTTCTTTTTGCCAAGAATGGATTACTCACTGTTCTAAGTGATAGAGTAATGTTTTTTACCGATATTATCATTGGGACACTTTCGCCATTTGTTATTCAACTTCTATTATGGAATGCACTTTTCTCTGATATGGGCAACACCATAAATGGCTTTAGCTTTCATGATATGATGTATTATTATGCTTTTGCTTTAGTCCTAGGACGCTTAAATAATGGTTATAATGTGATTAAGTTTTTCTCTCATCATGTTAAAGAAGGTCAATTAGAAGTATATCTTACAAAGCCCTTCAGTTATATGACACAAATGCTTTTTACTTTTTTAGGGGAGAGTGTATTATATAGCATCCCGTTATTGGCTCTTTTTGTTGTTAAGCTTGTTTCATCCTATGAAAATATTCTGGGATTGGTCATCGCTTTTCTATTCTTTTTTCTCATTGTTATTCTATCACAATTGCTTTGTTTTTTAATCTCTTTTGGAATTGCCTTATTAAGCTTTTTGGTGATTGAGTACAATATATTACTCTCTTTCAGTATTCTCAGTTCAGCACTTCTTGGGGGTGTTCTTTTACCACCATCTTTTTGGCCGGTATGGCTTATTCCGCTTATGCAATTTAATCCTTATCGTTTCATGATATCAGCTCCTGCCGAGTTTTTCGCGACGCAAAATTTAGCGTTGTTTCAGCAGTTTATTTTCGGAAGTTTTACTTATATTTTGTGTCTTTTATTCTTAATTTATATTGCTTGGAATAAAGGAATGAAAGCATATAATGGAGCGGGTGGTTGAGATGAAAATAATCCTTCATTTTATCAGCCTGAATATCCGCCGACAGATTGTTTATGGTAAGAATTTGGCTGGGGAGTTTATTCTTTCTCTATGCTATTATTTTATTCAATTCATATTTATTGATAGAATATCTTCTTTTTCAGGAAAAATCGGTAACTATAGCACAGATGAAATTCATTTTATCTTTGTTGTCTTTGTTTTACTTGGAATATTTTTGAATATTTTTACTAATTCTATTGAAACATTTTTTGAAAAAGTAGCGGATGGTAAAATTGAGCCATACTTGATAAAGCCTGTTTCAATCTGGTTGTTGATGTTGTTTGGTTGGTGTAAACCACTTAATCTGATCAAGCTCTTTGTTCTTTATGTTAGTGCCTATTTATTTGTATCATTACCGAATATATCCGATCTTAAGCTCAGATGGATCTCTTTTATTGTTGCAATATTTTGTGTTTTTATCGTCAATATTTGTTTTTTCATGATGTTTAATTTTATAACATTTATTATTAGCCGTAAGATGCCTGTCGAATATTTTCATGAAATGATTTACGAGCTGTCATTTGTACCAATAGGCATTTATCCTTTAAGCATCGTAAAATGGTTTTTGTTTATGCTTCCTATGGCTTTTTCTGCTTCTTTGCCCGTTTCACTGTTATTTGGTAAAGGCGAATGGAATATTGGATATCTTCTGTTGAGTACTTTTCTTTTTATTGCCATGACTTTCATAAGTTTTAAAAAAACAATTCGTAAATTTAATGGATTAGGGGGATGATATAAAAGTCAGAAAGTTATAATCGTGGAAGACAATGAACTTTATTAAAGAACTTTATTAAAATTATTCCGCGTTCTTGTAGAAACGAGAGGCTGTGAAATCGTCAAAATGTGTAATGTCCTTATGGCATTAGATTTGGCGCGTTCACCAAAAGTTATCTCTTATTGTATCTGATTTAGCTTTTTCAATCAAAGAGCTAAGCTGGAGTTTACGCTAATTTTTTTACTGGGACAGCTATTTCTTCCTAATTTATAATAATGAAAATAATTTTATCAGAATCTTTCAATAAAGTATTTTTTTGTTTTCTGTAAATTTTAAAAATATTTATCTTACTATATTATATAAAAAATAAAAAACAGTACGTGTAACTAAAAAACAACACATTGGTATTTTTTGTACTGAAATACCATAATAATATTTATGATAATAAAACTAAAATTATAATAAAAACAATAAAATAATTCTAATTTAATACATTTTAGCATTAAATTGTATAATATAAAAACACAAATAAAATAATTGACAAACTTAAGATAAATATGTAACGGGTATATTGTAAATGTAATATAATATAAAAATAGCAATTAAAATAAAATTATTAATTAAAGTTTTGTATTATATTTTTTATTATAAGAAGATAAATATACTTTATCTATAGATGACGTAATGTTTTCTATTTAGAGGGGGCGGTAAAGAAAATTTATTTTATTAAACATTGTCAATAGGTGGTTATGATGAAAATATTTAAGCATTGTATAGTATGTGTGGTTGCAGTCGCTATTTTCTTTTCACAGGTTTTAGGAGCCAATGCTGATTCTTTAAATGGTAGATTTCAAAATGCTGGTTTCATTTCTGTAATGACACAGGAAAATAGAGTTATTAAAGCTGTTGATATGATTATTAGCCAATTTGGAGGACAAGGGGCTGAGAAAAATGTCCAAAAAGTCGCGGGTTTAATGGGGATGGAGGCAGCGATTTTTGGTTTAATCGCATATCTTGTATATTTCTTTACTAGAAAGCCACCGAGTCCCGGAAGAACGACAGGTGGAAGAACATTCGATGCTTTTGCTTATAGTGCATGGGCTTTGAATTAAAAGATATTTTACTTGATGAACTTTGAATTATTCTGTTGTTGAATATTTTATATAAATAAACCGTGATATTTAATCACGGTTTATTTATATTTTACTCTTAATGATATTGATAAGTTTATCCTTAAGATATTGTTTGGGGGATGGCAGTATATGGCACATTAAATTTAACTAATCAGCTATTTTAAAGACTACTTAAATTTTTTCCTCTTTAAAATACGCATTTGAGCTAAGTTTGTGGCTGATATTTTTTTATGATGAAAACGCGAATGCATTAATTGAGATATCCATAAACTTTGCATATTAACTCAAAAAATATACGGTAATACAATCTTACAACTATTTGTGGGTTTCATTTTTATGAAATGAAAAAGCATAGTGATGAGTATTACAAATGTTTGCGTAAAAAGCTTTTATTGGAAGCTTTTAGTCTCTTTGTGGTTTACAATTTTTTTTATCATTTTATCTTAAGCAAAGAGAATGTAGATTCATTCCTATTTTGTTTAAGAAGGGTGGAAGTTATACTAATGTCAAAAAAAGTCATGATCGTGGAAGATAATGAGCTTAATATGAAGCTATTCCGTGATCTCGTAGAAGCGAGTGGCTATGAAACCATTGAAACGCGGAATGGTCTTATGGCATTAGATTTGGCGCGTTCATCAATGCCATCCCTTATCCTTGTGGATATCCAGTTGCCAGAGGTCTCTGGAATAGATGTTATTAAACAATTAAAAGAAGATGAAGAACTAAGATCGATTCCCGTTGTTGCTGTAACAGCCTTTGCTATGAAAGGGGATGAAGAACGAATTCGTGCAAGTGGATGTGAAGAATATATGTCAAAACCTATTTCTGTCCCGCATTTTATCACAATGGTAAAGCATTTCTTGGATTGAAGCTTGTTAAGTAATGATAGAAAAAGACATTGGAAAGCTTATGAGATAACTAAAGTTATATTACAGATATTTTGTATTCTAGCACGTGGATATGTCTATTAAAAAAATACAAGTTTTTAAAAATTGAAACTGAGCTTTTGAATTTTTTGATCTATTTTTTAGCTCTTGTCTAAGGAGAATCGGTTGTTTTGCATTCTTGTTTTCTTCTAACCGGTGTAAATTTTTCTCTACTAAAAATCTGTTTTAGCAGTTAAAAAAGCCCCGTTTTTGTCCGAGGCTTTATGCATTGTACAAAAAATGAAATTAACGCTTTGAGAATTGGAAAGAACGACGTGCTTTTGCTTTACCGTATTTTTTACGTTCAACAACACGGCTATCACGGGTGAGAAAACCACCTTTTTTCAAGATTGAGCGAAGTTCTGGTTCGTAATAGGTTAAAGCTTTGGAAATGCCATGGCGCACTGCACCAGCTTGTCCGGAAAGACCACCACCTGCAACGGTTGCAATAATATCAAACTGGGTATCCCTGTTTGTTGCAACAATTGGTTGACGAAGAATCATTCTAAGAACAGGACGAGCAAAATATTTGTCAAATTCCTTATTGTTGATCGTGATTTTTCCAGAACCTGGTTTAATCCATACGCGTGCAACAGCGTCTTTACGCTTTCCTGTTGCATAAGCACGTCCTTGTGAATCAAGCTTTTGCACGTGGACAGGAACAACATTTTCATGTGTTTCTGTAATACTTGTTACTATGCTAAGCTCAGAAAGAGAATTAATTTCAGCCATAATCAAGCAATCCTTTTGTTTTTGCGGTTTAAAGCACCAACGTCAAGAGATTCAGGCTGTTGTGCTTCATGTGGATGTTGGCTTCCAGCGTAAACACGTAGATTCTTCAATTGACGGCGACCAAGGGGACCACGAGGAATCATGCGCTCTACCGCTTTTTCAATAACGCGTTCGGGAAAACGCCCCTCAAGAAGTTGACGTGCTGTACGTTGTTTGATTCCACCAATATAGCCGGTATGCCAATAATATTTTTTATCCGTATATTTTTTGCCAGTGAGAGCTATTTTATTTGCATTAATGACAATAACGTTGTCACCATCATCAACATGTGGAGTAAATGTAGCTTTATGTTTGCCACGTAAGCGGTTAGCAACAAATGTGGCAAGACGACCTAAAACAAGGTTTTCTGCGTCAATAATAACCCATTTTTTCACCACTTCAGTTGGCTTTTGTGAAAAAGTTGCCATAGAAGTATCCTTTATTAGAACCCTTTTAATATAAGGGAATTTTTACTGTTTTGCGTTGAAAATTGTTACCATAGCGAAATATTTAACGCATACACCTTGCTCTGATATAATGTCTTTTGATTGACGTCAAGAGAAAATAAAAACTTTATAAAACAATATGTTATGAGAATGGTATTATAATACCTCATTAAAAGAAGTTTGTGTACCATTTAAACTTAAAATGAATGTTGCAAAAGACTATTTTATCTTTACCGCATGATTGTATTTTATCTTTCTTCATTATAAAATAAGCAATAATGCAGTGGTCTCGTTATTTTCTCAATGTTGAATCTTCTGCTTGTGGTCAAGCTTGGTTAGATGCCCTTGATGTTCAAGGGATAAATAATGCGCGCGCTATTTCTCAAAAATTTGGTTTTCCAGATCAGTTAGCTCGAGTACTTTCAGCAAGAGATGTGGATGAAGCTGAGGCTGTTGCTTTTATTAATCCAACATTACGTACGCTTATGCCTGATCCAGAAAGTTTTAGGGATATGCAATGCGCTGCAGAGCGTATTGTTAAGGCTCTTCTCAATCAAGAACAGGTTGCTGTTTTTGGTGATTATGATGTTGATGGTGCTTGTTCTTCAGCACTCATAGCGCGTTTTTTTCGTTATTTTGGTATTGAAGTCAAAATTTATATTCCTGATCGTATTGTTGAAGGCTATGGTCCGAATGAACAAGCAATGAGGATGCTTGTGCAAGAAGGTGCTCGGTTAATTATCACTGTTGATTGTGGCGCAAACAGTCCAGATGCGGTAAAAGCAGCGAGGCTTGCTGGTGCTGATGTTGTGATTTTAGATCATCATCAAATGTCAGAGATTCATCAAGAAGCCGTTGCTCTTGTCAATCCTAATCGTCCTGATGATTTTTCTAAACAGGGGCATTTATGTGCAGCGGGCGTTGTTTTTGTTACGTTAGCTTGGGTTCATCATTTGCTGCGGAAAAAACAATTCCAAGGGCAGCTGCCTGATCTTTTAAGTATGCTTGATCTTGTTGCATTGGCAACCATATGTGATGTCGTTCCATTACAGGGGGTTAACCGTGCTTTTGTGATAAAAGGGCTTCAAGTTGCTCGTTCTATGCATAATCCAGGAATAACAGCTTTAACAAAGGTTGCACGAATAGGGGAGCCGCTTAATAGTTTTCATTTTGGTTTTTTGTTAGGTCCTAGAATTAATGCAGGAGGGCGCATTGGTGATCAAGCTTTGGGAGCACGTTTGCTTAGCTGTGAGAATAAAGATGAAGCGGACAGAATAGCAGAACAATTAGATCGGCTTAATCAAGAACGCCAAGAAATGGAGAACATTCAATTAACACAAGCGGAATCTTATATTGCTTCTCTTTATCAAGATCAAGAAATACCCTTGTCACTTGTAATTTCTCATAAAGAATGGCATCCGGGAATTATTGGTATTCTTGCTTCCCGTCTCAAAGAGCGTTTTTTTTGTCCTGTTTTTGCTATTGCTTTAAAAGAAGATGGAAATGGCGTAGGGTCGGGACGTTCAATTAATGGTATAGATTTAGGAGCACTCGTTCGTGAAGCTGTTACATTAAATTTATTAGAAAAAGGAGGGGGACATAGTATGGCAGCAGGAATTACAATTCAATCAACAAAAATTGAAATCTTTCGAAAATGGCTAGAAGAAAAAGTTTCTTTAAGGGTTTCTGAGTTGCATGCTAAAAAGTCTCTTAGTATAGATGGTTCTCTTTCTGCTTCTGGTGTTAATGAAGCGCTGTTTGAGTTGCTTGAAAAAGCAGGGCCATTTGGGACAGGGAATGCAACACCTGTTTTTGTTCTTCCCTCTCATCGATTGGTGAATCTATCTGAAGTTGGTAAAGGACATCTTCGCCTCATTGTATCTAATGTTGAAGGAAAAAAACTGCAAGGAATAGCTTTTCGTTCTGTAGGGACATCTCTTGGTGATTTTCTTTTTGAAAATATTGGTGAAATGATTCATTTAGCTGGTCATCTTAGTTTGAATTATTGGAATGGAACGACCAATCCGCAACTGCGTGTGATTGACGCAGCCGCAGTGGTTTGAAAGGGATATTTTTTACATTAGATGTCTAGATTAGAAGCAAAAGTAGAATTTTCTTGTATGAAACGAAATCGTGCTTCTGGTTTTGTTCCCATGAGACTTTCTACAGTCTTTTTCGTTTCTTGCATTTCCACGGCATCAATAGAAACACGAAGCAATGTACGTTTTTGAGGATGCATAGTCGTTTCTTTAAGTTGTTCCGCGCGCATTTCACCCAGCCCTTTAAAACGCCCGATTTCGACTTTAGCTTTTCCAGTAAATTCAGTTTTGAGTAATTCATCCTTGTGAATGTCGTCACGAGCATAAGCAACTTTTCCTCCTTGCGATATTCTATAAAGGGGAGGGACGGCGAGATATAAATGTCCCTGATGAATAAGGTCAGGCATTTCTTGAAAGAAGAAGGTAATGAGCAGTGACGCAATATGAGCACCATCAACATCAGCATCTGTCATGATGATAATACGTTCATATCTGAGATCTTTTTCACGATACTTGGAGCGTGTTCCACATCCAAGAGCAAGGATAAGATCGCTAATTGTTTGGCTTGAGTTCATTTTTTCATGTGCAGCACTGGCGACATTTAAGATTTTACCACGAAGAGGTAAAATTGCTTGGTTTGCTCTATTTCTTGCTTGTTTAGCAGATCCTCCTGCAGAATCCCCTTCAACAATGAATAGTTCAGCACCCACAGCATGGTTCTGGCTACAATCTGCAAGTTTACCGGGCAGACGTAATTTACGGACAGCAGTTTTTCGACTTATTTCTCTATCTTGGCGTCGTTTAACACGTTCTTCAGCACGTTCAATAACCCAATCGAGAAGTTTTGTTGCTTCTTGCGGGGAATTTGCTAACCAATGATCAAAAGGATCGCGGATTGCATTCTCAACGATACGCTGTGCTTCAATGGTTGCTAATCGATCTTTTGTTTGTCCAACAAATTCAGGGTTACTGATAAAGACTGAAAGTATTGCGGCTGTTGAAATCATAATATCGTCAGACGTAATAATTGTTGCGCGCTTGTTTCCTATTAACTCAGCGTAGGATTTCAATCCACGCAAAAGAGCTTGACGTAATCCTATTTCGTGTGTTCCGCCTTCTCCTGTAGGAATCGTATTGCAGTAAGATTGCACACAAGAATCACCACCATGCCAAGCAATAGCCCATTCAACGGAGCCATGGCCATTATTTTGTTGTGTTTTGCCAGAAAAAATTTCTGATGTTACTCGATATTCATCTTTTAGTGACGAGAGTAAATAGTCTTTAAGCCCATTGGGGAAATGAAAAACAGCTTTTTCAGGAATATTTTTTGCGCCTTCAAGTATGACGGGATCACAAGTCCAGCGAATTTTTACGCCACCAAAAAGATAAGCTTTGGAGCATGCCATCTTATAGATTTTTTCTGGCTCAAAAGCTGCTTTTTCACCAAAAATTTCACGATCAGGATGAAAACGAACGCGCGTACCACGACGATTATAAACATCTCCTAGATCTTCCAATCCAGATTGAGGAATACCGCGTGAGAAACGTTGGCGGTAAAGTTTTCGTTCTCGTGCAACTTCAACTTCCATATCATCAGAAAGAGCATTGACAACAGAAATTCCTACTCCATGAAGCCCACCCGCAGTTTGATAAGCCTTTCCATCAAATTTTCCCCCTGAGTGGAGTTGTGTCATAATAACTTCAAGAGTAGATTTCTCAGGCATTTGAGGATGATTTTCGACAGGAATACCACGTCCATTATCTGTAACGGTTATATAACCATTCCTATCTAATGAGACCTCAATAAAATCTGCATAACCCGCAACAGCTTCATCCATCGCGTTATCAATAATTTCGGCAAATAAATGATGAAGCGCTTTACTGTCTGTTCCACCAATATACATTCCAGGGCGTAAACGTACGGGCTCTAAACCCTCAAGCACTCGAATAGAGAGGGCATTATAGTCATCTTCTTGCGTATCTTTTGCACTTTTTTTTGAAATCATCGCTTTTGATTTCATTGGAGACTGCAGAGTGTTTTCTTTTGTATTTACCCGAGATTGGGCTTTATTTAAAACACTAAAAAGATCCTTTTTGTTATCGCTCATAGCGTTTAACTATCTACCTCATAAAATAAAATATTTATTAAAGTAATTTTATGCCTGTTTTTTATTTAAAAATCAATGCACTTAGGAAACATCAATTGTTGGACCAAAAATTTGTTCAAAGGCGTGTTTGAGAGCAATATCAATATCATGCATTGTTACAGGGTAACCTAGATCCAGAAAGCTTGTTACACCGTGGTTTTTAATTCCACAAGGAACAATTCCTGAATAATGGGCTAAATTAGGATTAACATTGATAGAAACTCCATGAAAACTTATCCATTTGCGCACTCGAATGCCAATAGCTGCAATTTTATCTTCGGAAGAAAGATCATTTTGTTTTGATGGGCAATGAGACTGTTTAACCCAGACACCAACGCGATCTTCTCTGCGTTCGCCTTTAATATTAAAGTTTGCAAGCATCTGTATGATCCATTCTTCTAATGCACTAATGAAAGCACGAATGTCTTGTTTTCGGCGTTTAAGATCAAGCATGATATAAGCAATACGCTGTCCTGGACCGTGATATGTAAATTCACCTCCACGTCCTGCTTCATAAACAGGGAATAAATTAGGCGCCAAAAGATCTTTTTTATTTGCACTCGTCCCTGCTGTATAAAGGGAAGGGTGTTCAAGAAGCCAAACTTGTTCATGCGCGGTTTTTGCAAGAATTTTTTCTACACGTTCTTGCATATAACGCAGAGCTTCAGGATACTCAACTAGATGATTACTTATCTTCCATTCAACGGGTGGATTTCCTAGAATTGCATTAAAATGATGTGATAAGTGATTACGATCCGTATGTTTTAATTCAAATGTCATTGGTAATATTTATCTTGATGTTTGAGTTTGTATTGTAATCAGAAAAATAAAAAAAGAACAGGATTAAGAGATAGTTTATAAGAAGTGCAATGAATTTTATTAAAAAAATCATTATGCTCGTTTTACCATCTTCCTGTTGCACCGCCACCACCTGATGATCCACCACCACCTCTGAATCCTCCTCCCCCTGAAGGTCCGCCAAAGATTCTACCAGAACCTCTACCGCTCGCATTTAAGTTTAAAAACCAAGGTGTGAAGACAATACCCAGCCAAAGATACTTTCGTGGACCTATTTTTTTACCAAAAATCATAGCAAGAATGGGCAAACCAACGACTATAAAGAGAATGAGAAACGTGATTGTATTTATAATCATTTCTTCTTTTTCAGCTTGTTTGCGTTGTTCTTCAACAGCTTTAGCTTTTTGATTGATTCGAAAAGAAAAATCAGCATCACTTTGTGTGATCACTTTGATAATTGCGTGAACGGATTCGACAATTCCTTTTTGATAATTTCCTTCACGAAAATTAGGAATCATGAAGCTATTAATAATGACAGAGGAAATGGCATCTGTTAGTTCTCCTTCCAGACCGTAGCCTACCTCAATACGTGCTTTGCGTTCATTTGGTGCAATGACGATTAATATGCCGTTATTGATTTGTTTTTGACCTAATCTCCATGTACGAAAAAGAGAATTGCTGTATGTTTCTATATCATTGCCCGAAAGAGTAGGGAGCGTCACAAGAACGATTTGATCTCCTGTTTTCTCTTCGAGTGTAGCTAGCTTTTCCGTTAAATTTCTTTGTGTTGCATGATCAAGTAAATGAGCCATATCGTTGATATGGCCGGTTAAGGGAGGAAACTTAGTGTGTGCGTAAGTGACATTCCCCAATGCAATGATCAAATATAGAATACTCAAAGGAACCCATAAACGTAGAAAAGTACGACGTTGTATAGAGTGTTGAAATATTTTCATTAATTAAAATTAACCTTTGGTGTTTGTTGGCTATCAGTATCGATGGTAAAAGTAGGCATAGGTTTAGCATCACGAAACCATAGCTTTGCCCAAATCATCGTCGGCATTGTTTTGAGTGCAGTATTGTAGGCACGTACTGTTTCAATATAATCGCGGCGTGCAACGGAAATTCGGTTTTCTGTTCCTTCTAATTGTGATTGAAGAGCAAGAAAGTTCTGGTTTGCTTTAAGATCCGGATAGTTTTCGACAACAGCCATAAGCCGCGAAAGTGCACTTGATAAATTTGCTTGATTTTTGAGATATTGCTGCATAACTTCTGGATTATTCAACATATCTGCATTAATGTTGACTTGCGTTGCTTTTGCACGTGCTTCAATTACATTTGTGAAAACGCTTTGTTCATGAGCTGCGTAAGCTTTAACTGTTTCTACAAGATTGGGGATGAGATCTGTACGACGTTGATATTGATTGAGCACTTCACTCCATGCTGCGTGTGCTTTTTCTTCATTTGTTGGTATCGTATTAAATCCGCACCCACTTAAAAATGGGACTAACCATGCCAAAAAAATCACGATTGAAAATTGTTTTAATATTTTAAACATTGAAGAAGTTTGTACGTTTAACATAAAGATGCCTCCACAGATATTTTATGTAATATATAGGGTTTATCTTTTTGGTGGAAAGTATTTTAAATTTTATAAACAGGTATATTTATCAATAAACCGACATCTCTATGCATTTTAGGCACGCTTAAGTGATTTGTTGATATTAAAATAATAATGGTAATATAGATGTCACCTTATAAAAGATCAATAATATTCATATCAATTATTATTACAGAAAATTATATTATTTTTGTAATTCACAACGTGCAGATAATAATTGGAAACGGGAAAAATTTAAGCATCAATCTTATGGAAAGATAGAAGGTAGGGCAGTTCTTATTTTCCCTCCTTTAGAAGTTATGCTTAATACATCGGATAAAAAAGTTTTTTTAATTATGTATGGTAGTAATTGTGAAAGAGGGGAAAATCCTGTGATAGAAAGTGTTCAACGGCAAAGTGAAAAGTTTGATGGATTGGCTAATGATTATGATCGTGATCGTCCTCGCTATCCTCTCACTTTATTTAAAACCATGCTCCATCCTTTTAAGAACAAAAAGCATTTGTCCATTGTGGATGTGGGGGGCTGGGACAGGTATCGCATTAGAGGGAATTGTTAAATTTTTAGGAAATGAGCACCAATATCATGCTATCGATGTATCGGCAGATATGATTAAGAAGGGGCGAAGAAAATTTCCTACGGTGCAGTGGTATCAGGGCCGTGCCGAAGACCTATTGCCTCAAATTGGTGAGGTCGATTTTGTCATTGCAGCGCAAGCGTTTCAGTGGATGGATCGTCCTAAGTTGCTTTGTTCTGTTTCAGATCAACTTCGAGTCAATGGTGTCATGGCTGTTATTCAAAATAATCTTGATTTCAAGCATAGTGAATTTCTAGAGGCTTATGAGACATTGTTAGAGAAAATGAGTCCGAACTATTCTCGGTATTATCGTAATTTTGATTTTTTACAGGAAATGAGTGATGGCTTTGGGGTAGATCCAGAAAAGATTTTTTTCCATACGCACAATTGGATGATGATGATCCCATCTGAAGCTTTTATTGGAATTAGCCGCTCTTCAACGCAAGCGCAACGCGCTATTGCTTGCTATGGGGAAGAATATTTGCGGCAATTGGTTGCATTGATAAAGAAATATGAAGTGCAAGGTAATTTGGAGCTTTTGTATCGAAGTGAGCTCTATATGTATGCAGGATGATCTGATATCGATGATTACTTTTGCTCTTTTAGCACATCAGAGTAGGCGGTATTCAGGAGATTAACGCATTATTAAGGCAGATTTTGAGGAGGGAGAGTTTTTTCTTCTTCAGCATTCAAATTGACATCTTATTACATCTTACATCTTATTTTTATTTTAAATAACGGGTTAGCTCGAGCCTTGTGTGGTTTTATTGAAGATGTGCTTTTCAGGTTTCAATATGGCGCTTTAAATACAATTTTAGAAGTGGCAAAGAAGTGGTAAATAAGCTTAATTTCTTCTATGTTGTGATGTGTAAATAAGTTTTTTAATTTTCTATAGAGTTTAATTTTTGCAATCATGATAGATTGTGGCAGCTATCTATCTAAGATTTTTATAAGTTTAGTAGGAATAGCTTAATGATATATCCATATGATAAATTCATTGAGTCCTCCCTTTACACTTCATACACAAGAATAAGCCTGCACCATCACACACTTTATCATCTCCCAATGTTGCGACAGCCTTTGAGACGGTTCATAAGAGGAGTTTTTAGTTCTTTTTTGTACAGTCTTATCCATACGCCAATCTCGCTTATGACGTGCAAGCGAATGGTTTTGACTGATTCAACGTACACGGATTTAGAATGGGAGAATCTTAAGATGTTCGGCTTTCTCATTCAATATGAATAATGCTAGATTATGATTATAAATTAATGCGTTATCTATTTTTGAAATCCATGACCTTGGTTGTGCTTGTCAATATTTCATTTTCATTTATCGTCAACTATTCTACTTTTGGATAATGGCTCCATTGTAAGGAATGCCTTTAAGAAAGCATTCTTGTTTTAAAGAGTCGTTATAGTTTTTTTGTTTTATAGGAGGATCAATAATGCTAAACATTATACTTTGATTAAAAAAGAAAGTAAATTATGACTATTATACTAAAACCGAGCGAGGTGACGCTTAGTGAACTTGAAGCTATTTATTTTAATGGTGAAGTGAGTAAACTTCATAATGACACGCATTTAGCTATCGAGAAAGGGGCTCAGCGCATTGCTGAAATTGCTGCTGGAAGTGAGCCTGTGTACGGTATTAATACTGGTTTTGGGAAGTTGGCTTCTATTAAAATTGATGCGGACGATGTCGCTGTTTTACAGAGAAATCTTATTTTGTCCCATTGTTGTGGGGTAGGAGAGCCTTTAGCTGAAAATATTGTGCGTTTGATAATGAGCTTAAAGCTTATCTCTTTAGGAAGAGGGGCTTCAGGAGTTCGTCTAGAATTGGTAAATTTGCTGGAAAATATGCTTGCAAAGGGTGTCATTCCTATCATTCCTGAAAAAGGGTCTGTTGGTGCTTCAGGTGATCTAGCTCCACTTGCTCACATGGCGGCTGTTATGATGGGAGAAGGAGAAGCATTTTTTCAAAATATTCGTATGAGTGGAGCGGTTGCATTAGAGAAAGCGGGATTGTCCCCTATTATTTTAGAGGCAAAGGAAGGTCTAGCTCTTATTAATGGGACGCAAACATCAACAGCTCTTGCACTTGCCGGTCTTTTTCGAGCTTATCGGGCATTGTGTGGTGGATTGCTGGCAGGAGCTTTGACGACAGATGCCATTATGGGATCAACGGCGCCATTTCATCCTGATATCCATATTTTACGAGGACATCATGGGCAGATTGCTGTATCGAAAACATTAGAAAAGCTTGTAGAGGATTCAGAAATTCGTGCAGCACATTTACGTGGTGATGAGCGTGTACAAGATCCTTATTGTATACGTTGCCAGCCACAGGTCATGGGGGCATGTTTTGATATTTTGCTAGCAGCAGCAAAAACACTGATTATTGAAGCAAATGCTGTTACAGATAATCCATTGATTTTAAGGAATGGTGAAGTTGTATCAGGTGGGAATTTTCATGCTGAGCCTGTAGCGTTTGCTGCTGATCAGATTGCTCTTGCTTTATGTGAAATAGGATCTATTTCTCAACGGCGTATTGCTTTGATGGTTGATCCAGCAGTTTCTTATGGACTTCCAGCTTTTTTAGCGTATAATGCAGGTCTTAATTCAGGTTTTATGATTGCTGAAGTAACAGCAGCAGCTTTAATGTCTGAAAATAAGCAAATGGCTCATCCTGCTTCCGTTGATTCAACACCAACTTCAGCTAATCAAGAAGATCATGTTTCAATGGCTTGCCATGGAGCTCGTCGGTTATTGGTAATGAGCGAAAATCTTTTTACACTTATTGGCATTGAAACGCTTGTTGCAGCACAGGGAATTGAATATCGTGCACCTTTAAAAACAAGTGCTTTTTTGCAATCTGTTATGGAATGTTTACGCAGAAATGTTGCTTCTCTTAAGGAAGATCGCTATCTGGCTCCAGATCTTCATCAAGCACATATACTTGTGCGTGAAGGGCACTTATTATCTATTTTACCAGAAACAATTTTTCCTTCACTAGAACCCAAATAATATTTATTTTTGAGTTCAAAAGAGAAGGAGAGACCTAATTATGAGATTTCTTTATACAAAAATTGGAGAGATGATGGATATATCTTTATAATAATTAATAAATATTTTTCCATTTATTGGCTGTTATGTATTGTGTTTATTCACAATTATCTCTTTAATGCGCTTATCTTTTGATATAAACTAGTTTAGATAAGTTTATGAATGAGTGTATTATATTTATTATTACTCACTAAAATTAATATTTCTATTGAGTATTTCTCTTTTTAAAAGATAGTTTGTAATTTTTGTACTTTTAAATCACGAGAAAGGGAAAATAAATGTCTAAAAATCGTCTATTATGTATTTTAATGGCAATCATTGTTTGTTTTTCGCAAATTGTGGAGGCTCACGCGAATTTTTGGAGAGGAAGATCTCAACAGGGTGGTTTTATTGCTATATGGGTACAGGAGAAAGATATTTTTGTTCAGGTAACAAGAGGAGCTATCATGAATGTTTCAGATCAAAGAAGTGGAAATAATAGTCGCTCTCTTGTTGGACCAAAGGTTGAAAAGATGATATTTGCCGCAGTTGCTCTTTTGCTTGGAAAGCTTGTATTTAAAGCGGCTGGAGTTTTTAAAAGATGGGCTGGGGCTAAAATTTCTCACGCCTTTGAGGAATGGCGAGATTCACTTTATCATTGATTAAGCTATATCAATTGGTTTTAAAAATGAGTGCACGTGGTGTTGAATGCAATTTATGATGATGTGACAAACTAAAAAGTATAGAAGGTTTATACGGTATTAATAGAAAGTTTAACGCATGTTTCTCTTGAATACGATGATATCAATTTAAGGTTTTTATTTATAGCCTTGAAAAACACATATGATGAATGGAAGCTTATGCCTCTCATGTAAAACAGTGTTGTTTTTTGCGTACACGGGTTTGTTTTAAGAAAATATTTCCTCAATACTTAAGCTTACATGTCAGGGTTGCATCCGTGACTGGTATAATCTAAAAACTCTCGTGAAAAGTATAAGATTAATAGTGCATCATTATTTTTTATGTTACGAAGATACGAGTTGATACTATCAGATAATCTATTTTCCGAGTTGCGACAGCTTTTTGTACTTGAGACAGTTTATTAAAAGGCATTTTTATTTCTTTCTTTATGTGTTTTTTATTCACACGTCAATCTCGCTTAGAATGTGTAAACGAAAAGTTTTGATTGCTTCAATATGAACAGGTTTGGAAAAGAGAAAATCTTATGATATTGAGGAGCCAATTCAATATATAAAACAATAAATTATCCTTATGAATAAAAATGTTTACATTATCTTGCATTCAATCCCACATTTTCTGCAGAAAAATAGAAAATATAAAAATGAGTTAAATGACAATTATAAAAAATTTTATTATCACGTAATTTCAATAAAATGATACAAAACTTAGGCTATAAAAAGCTGAATCATTCGCAATAAAAGTATTTTTCATTGCCTAGGATAGAGCACCTGGAAGGCTATTGTTTAATGCTTTTAAAGTATATCTTCGAAAGAGAAACATGAGGCTTTATTTATCATAAAGCTGTTATTGTGGTGTGGATTTTCGTCAACATTTCAATAAAGAAGGAAAGTAATGGCACGAAATGAACTGAAACGAGGTATGAGTAAGCGCCAAGTTATTTTTTTAGCTCTTGGCTCTGCTATTGGAACAGGTCTTTTTTATGGGTCTGCACAGGCAATTAAGCTTGCGGGTCCAAGTGTTTTGATTGCCTATTGTATTGCTGGTTTAGCTATTTTTATGGTTATGCGGGCTTTAGGAGAGATGATTATTCATAATCCATTGCCTGGTTCTTTTGCACGTTATGCAGCAAATTACATATCGCCATTAGCAGGTTTTTTAACGGGATGGACATATGTATTTGAAATGATTCTTGTTGGTTTGGCTGATATTACAGCTTTTGCGACTTATATGGGTTTTTGGTATCCTGATGTTGCTCCTTGGGTATGGGCATTTAGTATTACGTTAATTATCACGGGTATTAATTTAGCTGCCGTAGAAGTATATGGTGAACTAGAGTTTTGGCTGTCTTCTATTAAAGTTATTGCTATCATTGCAATGATTATTTTAGGAATAGTAATTATTTTTTGTGGTTGGGGTGAAAGTGCAGTTTCTTCTACTGTTACTGTTCATAATTTATGGAAGAATGGTGGTATTTTTCCTAATGGTTGGTTTGGTTTTTTAGCTTGCTTTAGTGTTGTTGTCTTTGCTTTTGGTGGTATAGAAATCATTGGGATGGCAGTCATGGAAGTTCAAAACCCTCATCAAACAATTTCAAAGGCAATTAATTCTACTCCAGTTCGTATTTTGCTTTTTTATATCATGACGTTAGCTATTTTAATGTCACTTTATCCTTGGAATGAGATTGGTCTTATGGACAGCCCTTTTGTATCCATTTTTGAAAATCTTGGGATTTCATATGCGGCAAATATCTTAAATATTGTTGTTGTTACAGCGGCTATTTCTGCAATGAATAGTGGAATGTATGGTGCTTGTCGCATGATACATGGTTTATCGCAGGAAGGTTATGCTTTAAAGAAGTTTCAATATTTATCAAAAAATGGTATACCAATTTTTGTTATTTTGATGATCTTCGGTATTTTTCTTCTTGGTGCTGTCCTTAATTATTTTTACCATGAAAAGCTTTTTTTTCTTATTGCTGCAATGGCAACATTCGCGACAGTTTTTGTGTGGATGATGATTCTACTTTCACAAGTTTTTATGCGAATTAAGATGCCTAAAGAAGCACAGAATAGTTTAAAATTTCCAATTCCATTTTGGCCAATAGGATCGATTTTTTCTATTTTATTTATGGTTTTTATTTTTATTCTCTTATGGTATTTTGATGAGACACGACCAGTTTTAATTATAGGTTTTAGTTGGATTGCTTGGCTTGTTATTTGTTTTTATGCACTTAAACTTTATAATTTTAAGCAAAAGAAACTGCAATAAAATGTGAATAGAGATTAAACTCAAAACAAATAGCTGATGTTATCAGGAGAAGAGTTGTTTGATTGTTATTCTCTAAAGATTAGTATAATCTAGATTGAAGAAAATCTGCTCGTTATTATTTTACTTTGGGAGTTTTTGTGAGCCATTGCTTATGGTAATGACCAAATCATATAAATATTAGGCGTTTTTTGATGGTGAGCTCTGCAATCAATATAAGTCTTTCATGTTAAAATGCCTAACAACGCAAATGGATTTTACTAGAGACAAGATTATAGGCAGATATCTTTTTTCAAACGCATTAATGGATTTCTGTTTTACAAGATAAGTTATTGTAAGAATTATTTTTATTGTTTTATAAGCTCTTTAAAAAATTGGTTGTTTAAATTTTGTTGTTTAAGGAACTACTATTGCTTTTAGAAGCGAAGATAAAGTTCTTGATGTATTCTCTTGAAAAAAAGGGTTGGAGTCTTCTGTGTCCTTTAAAAGGATATTTTGGTTGTTATGGGGTAAAGGGGAGAAGTTTTTTATTTCTATTATTTTTTTCTCAAAGAGGATTGGCGTTGGTAGAAAATAGTGGATAATAAAGTCATTGTAGGCATTGTATCATTGTGTTTGCAAAAACTTCAATAAAGAGCAGCAAGGTATCACAATAAAATTTCATAGAAGAGTAAATTAAGAAGAGTAAATTAAAGAGAACAATGAACGTGTGATAGTTTTACGATTCTTGTTGTTATTGCGAGCAAAAGAGCAAGGATCAAACTTATTTTTTATAAAATTGATACGGGAGTAATTTTTATCACAAGTGGAGAAGGACAAAATGCACTCCGCAACTGTATTGTGGTGCAAAATTATTCAATATTATTATAAAAGGTGCTCAAGAACACTACGATCAGCAAAAAAATCATCGGAAAGTGGCTTTTTACACGAGAAATCTTCCAATAGCTCTGAAACGCATATCACAACGATTTCCTCTATCCTTGAGGCAACGGGCAAAATTGATACGGATTTACACGGAGATGCTATGATTATTGTTTCTCATCTGATTTCCGGTCAAGATATCAATGTAATGGGAGAAAGTGTGACGATTGTTGGCATGATAGACCATCATAGCAGCCATTTACAGACGCATGCAACAGGTTTTGATGTGGGTTCAGGCAAAAATTTTGTTTCGATATACGGGAGCGAAACAAAGACAAAAAATAAAGAGAGTTTTGAACATCAAGGCTCTTCTCTCAATGTTAACTGTAATATCAACATTACGCTCAAGAAAAAAGATGTGAGCGTAGTAGACTCTGATCTTGCAGGGAAGGGTATTAACCTTTCGGCAGCGCATGATGTCAATGTGTTTGTGGGTCACAATAATCATAGTTCGAGTACACAGGAAGAGCGCACAGGCTTTGGCTTTCAGTTTGAAAAGAGCAACGGTGCTTCTATTGGTGTTTGGGGTTACGAGTGTGAAAGACAATGGCGATCAATAGGAAAATACCTCCGTTCAATCCTATTTCAAAGTGCGCGGAGATGTGCGGATTACTGCTGATCATGATGTAAACATGAAAGCCGACAAATGTTTCGGCAGAGTGTGATGTCAACGTCGATGCTGGCAATAATATCACGCTTTCGGAAAACTATGATATCTCTAAGACACAAGAGATGCCTGAAAAGTCCTTTGCTGGTGTGACAGGATCTGTCAATGTGGGCATTCTTGGTACCATAAAAGATACAAGAGATGTAGCAAAACGTTTTGCTCATGGGGATGTGAAACACAAAATCGGCAATGGTTTGATTGGCGGACTAAATGGCAATAGAGCAGCGATTGTTCGTGCACATAGCTCCAGGTGCCATAACAGTAGGTAAAGGATTGCGTGACTTTAAAAAGCGTGGCATTCACAATATAGCAAAGAAAACAGATATCTATCTTTTTGGAACAGCTGATAAGGCTCTACCGATAGCGAATCCATTATATGTCGTAAATGATGGCGAAAAAGATCATGTCTACCTACAAAATCATTTACTTAACCCCATTGGTATAGGATTTGGTCACAATCCACCTACTTTTTATAAGGTACCCTCGGAGTTCCCTTATGTATTATTTCCACCAGCAATTCCCATGCGAAAGGAGGGGAGAGCGCTAGGCGGGCTATGATCCTAGAATTGTTATAGTCATGCGCCTTATACGTGTGCAAGGTACTATGGAACGCTTCATATTATGCCAATTTATTCGATTTTAGATAATTTAGGTTTAGGTTATTTATGGAGAAAAAAATGAAACAAAACTTAAAATTATTAAGTGGTCTCATTCTGTTAAAGGTCGCTGGATATAACATCTACAAGCCCCACTAGGAGTTTTGAGTGCTTGGGAGAAGCTTGGAGCAGACTTTACTGAGGTAGGAAAAGCACTGTTAGAATGTGGCATGCCAACCTCGTATGATGTCTTTCCAGAAAATAAAAAGTTAAGCCTCAATGCAGAGGCTTCCATTGATTCTTGCATGATCCAAGCAAAATTCCACTACAAATGGGGAGGACTATATTGGTGTTATACTTGATAAAGATGAAAACCTCCCCATTTGTCGTCCTAGTGCTGTTATCCCGCAACGAAGTGTCAAGAAGCGTTTGAACAGCTCGTTTTGTAAAAAATATAAAACCGCACTTGAATGCCAGCCTTAATTTTTGCTGGTGATGATCAACAATCACTACCTTCATGTTTCTCATGCCTGTGCGGGGGGGGGGGACTTAATTCACCATTTCAATGCTATTTATTTATGGGTACTACAACTGTAGGCGCAATAATATAAAAATATCTATTTTTGTTGTAATCAAAATATTGATAATAATTATAGGTATGCTGTTGATAGAATATGATTTTAGTAATAATTTTACCGTATTTTTGATATAACAATAATGGTATAATCTTCGGAAAGGTAAAAATAATAAAGGTTGATAATATCCATCATTGTTTTGGAAATAAAAAAACAGCATGTAAAATAATTTATAGATTGTTTCGTAATATCAAAATTACTCAAGGATAGGAAAATGAAGCATATTTTAAAATTATTAAGCGGGATAACTTTATTTGTTATGGCTGGATGTTACGAAGAGCAGCCTTCTCGAACAGCCGTAGATGCATGGGAAAAGCCCGGCGCAGATCAGCTTGAGATCAAAAAAGCTCTGTTGGAATGCGGAGTGCAGCATTTTGATGGTCGTCTTGATACAGAAACAAGTATGGATGAGAAATTCAATGCTGAGGAGGCAGAGAATGCATGTATGATCCAAGCAGGTTTCCGAGATAAATTGGGAAGGGTGAAGTGGTGTGAGAAATATGAACATCTTCCAATTTGTCAGCCTGATGCAGTTATTCCTCAGCGAAGTGTAGAGAGGCGTTTGAATAGTCCTCATTGTAAAGAGCATAAAGAACAACCTGAATGTCAACCTTAGGTGTTGATGTTTCTGTAATCAATAATTCTCGTGTTCTTTTTCTCGCATGGGGGGGCGAGGTTGCTTTTTTAATGTACTAGCCATATTGCATGCGAAAAAATACTAGCAAGCTTTTCAGCCTTTCTATCGTAAATATTGAAGGAGGGGAAATGAAAAATATTGAAATTATTGAGTGTTATAATTTTATTAAGCGCTGCTGGATGTGTTAGCAAATCTCCCCCAATCGATCTTGGCATTATGAGAAAAGTCCAATGTCAATAAATCTACGATCTCACAAGCACTGTTCAAATGTGGCAGGCAGCCGATCTACGCTTTTCCTGAAAATATGGATTTGTGTGCAAGTGAGTTTGCAGCAATTTATGAATGCATGACTAAAGAAGATTATCGATACAAATCGTAACATTCAAAGAGAATTTATTTTTTATCAGTATCACAAAGTGATTCATTTTTAGCCAATTTAATGGTAGTAAGGTATCAGCAGGCTATAGATAATGATATTTTTGGTGTAACCAATTAGACGAAAAAGATGTTACGTCTTGATGAATAATAAAAAACGCTAGTAAATAAAAAAAGCTTTGCACAAGTGATTATCAACAGTAGAATATTCATTTTAAAGCAATAATTGAATGAAAATATTAAACGGAAGAAGAGAGAAATACGGCTCTTTTGTCTCCAATATAATTATATTCAGCAGCTACGAGATTAGCAATAGTGTTGTTGTCAGATGATGATAGCGGAGGATAGTGAGTTGTTGTTCAGAGAAATTTATTCAATATAAAGAATGGTAAATAATAGCTTTTCTAAAATATCTTCTTTAACGATAATAAACAGATAGCTTTCATAAAACTGATTTTGATGAAATTTTATTTTGGTGTTTTTTAATTTCAAGATGGTGAGTGTTTTACTGTATTTTAGATTTTATCAAAAGATCTAAAGTATTATACAAGTAATTTTGATATAAAGATCTTTTCATTTTATGATATTTTTTTGTTGTAGTTGAAGAAATGATGCTGTTATAGCTTTCATATACTATATCTCATTATGTCGTGTTTTTATTAAAACGTCTTGATTGTTTAGATCTTAAAAATTATTCTCATTTTGTTATATTTTTATTTTTCGGTGGTGAGATAAATTGAATATTATATCTCTTAAAAATTTGCATTTTTTCGCGTTTTTTTGAGATTAGTTTTTTTGCATTTCGTATTGCAGTTCTCAGTGGTTCTTGGGATGTACTCTTTAAAAAGATTGTCATCCTAAATGGTATTTTTAAACTTTTTGTTCTTTCTTTACATAAAATACAAAACATATTATGAAACGCTATAATTTATCAGAAAAAATAAAATAATTTTGTTTGTTTTATTCTTATTGTGCTTAATTCGTGGTTTTATTTTTTGCCAGCATTTTTTGTTTTGTTGAAAAAAAGAAAGTTTTGAAAAACAATGATAACCAAGGTATCTAACAATCACTTGTATTTGTGTGTTTTTACAGCAGCTATTTTTTCTTTTTTATTAAATATAAATATTGAGGCGCATTCTCATGCATTTGTATCACTGTTATGTGACGAAAACAAATTGCCTTATAAATGCAGTGATGGTGTAAAGCATACAATTAGTGATAAAGTATATAAGTTCACGGTACCTGTTAAAGAAAAGAATGGGGAGGGTAGTTCTCTCATGTTGCCTGCTGCTATAGTAGTGCAGGAGCCAAATACAGTTATTCAGGCAATGCGTGTAGAGGTTGAAGCTACTGCGGGTATAGAAGATATTTATGGTGTTTCTGTATCACAAGGGGGAAGAATTGTTTTGAGTGATTCAGCTTTTAAAAATGTGTCAATAGGTCTTAAAGCTGATAGTGGAATGATTGAGGTTAATCGTGGAACAATTGAGGCTTCTCAGATTGCAGCTTATGCAGAGAAGCGAGGAGCATCTGTTACGTTAACGAATACAAAAATTAAAGTGGAAGGTTTGGGTATCGGTCAAGAGAGTGCTCTTTTCGTTAGGGCTGATGCGGGTATTCAGATGAAAAGCGGATTTATTGATGTGAATGATGCTGCTGCGCTTTATGTGGGGAGAGGGGGGAGTGCGACTTTAGATGGTGTTACCATTACTTCAAAATATCAAAAAACAGAAGACAATGAAAATACAAATAAAAAGATTGCACATACAGTTTTCAATGTAAAACATCAGGGCTCTGTTTATTTAAAAAATACTAATATTATTTCTACGGATGTTCATGTTTTAACAGTTGGACAAGATTCTAATACACTGTCCAATAATGGCAGGGAAGGAAATATTTTAATTTCGCGGGTTAATATTGAAGATTCAACAATTAAAGCAATAGGTAACAAACATGGTATGTATTTTGAGAGGGATGGGGAAAATAATGCGTATGAACAGGGGTTTGTCTTTTTGAAAAGGACGATTTTTGAGGTTCCAGATGGGACAGCTGTTCATAGTAATAACAGTCGTAGTTATATTGGAGTAACAGAAGGTACAAAAATTTTTGGTGACTTATTATTAACAGTTGAAAAGGGGGGGGCTGTAGCGATTTTGGCTGATTCTTCTTCATTGATAGGAGGGACTCGTGTTGCCGATAATTCTATTGCTGAGCTTTATTTGACAGGGGGATCAAAATGGTTTTTGACAAAAAGAAGAGAGATAGATTCGCAAGTTGCAAACCGCACAAATTCATTTATTTCATTTGTAAAAATTTCTGATAGTTTTATTGCTTTTGAGACTCCAATGTTTCAGGAGTATCAGACACTTCATATTGGGAAGGGAGAAAAAGAAGTTTATAGTGCGCAAGATAGGGCAGATATTTATCTCAATACACATTTCAGTAGTGAGGGTTTGCTCGATAATAAAAAGACTGATCGGCTTTTGATACATGGCGATGTTTCTGGAAAAACGACAGTTTATGTGCAATTTGTTGCAGGAAATCAGGGGGAGATAGCAACCGGTGAAAATGCTCATAGTATTTCACTTATTCAGGTTTCTGGAAAAGCGGCAGAAGATTCTTTTCAGTTAAATCGTGCTTATATTGCATTAGAGGGGTTGCCTTATCAATATTATCTTCATGCTTATGGTCCAAATTCTACGCTTGGAAATGCACAAATTTCTCAAAGATTGGTTGAAGGAAATGGAGATTTTTGGGATTTTCGCCTTGAAAGTAAGTATATTCAGCCTTCTTTGGGAGTGTCTGTTATCCCTCATTCTGAGTTAAAGGTCAGAGAGGTTGTTCCACAAGTTCCAACCTATCTTTTGTTACCAAATGCTTTGTTTCATATTGGACTCATGGATATCAGTAATCAACAAAAGGAATTGCAAGTTACGCAGTCTATTCCTCGCAAATTATTAAAAGTTGAAGGGAATTTTGCTTTATCTATCCACGGTTGTGGTGGGAGTTATCGTTATGTCTCAGATCTTTCTACACTTAAATATGGGTACGATGGTAATGTTGATTATAACGCTATAAAAACAGACATTTTGCTCAAAACAATAGAGAGCGCATATAGTACGACATCTTTTGGGATTATGGGAACCTATGGAAAGCTTTCCTTACAACCTCGTAACGTGGAACAAAGCCAAAAGAGTACGTTTAATAAATGGTCATTTACGACATACGGTAGTGTGAAACACAACACTGGTTTTTATGTAGATGGTCTTTTATCTTATGGTTTGTTTAAAGGGGATGTGCTTACCCATGCTTGGGGTAAAACGGCGACATTAAAAGCAAATCCTTTGAACGTTTCGTTTTCTGCTGGTAAAGTGTTTATGACAGGATATGAAGATCTTATTTTTGATCCGCAACTCCAGCTTATTTATCAACATCTTCAATTTGATAAGTTTCGTGATATTGATGGATTTGATGTTGAGATGAAAAAAATAGGTCAATGGTTGGTGCGTATTGGGGGGCGTTTAAATAAAACATTTTCAGCATCTGAAAAGGATCGTACCATTTGTTTTTATGGTAATATTCATCTTTCTAATCGTTTTGGTAAAAAACAATTTGTTCATTTTAAAGATGTTTTCCAGTTGGGTTCTTTTGGTTCTTCTTTAGAAACAGGTTTGGGTATTAATGCGCAGTTTTCTTCTAAAGTTACACTTCACAGTGATCTTAGCTATCAGCATAGGTTAACCAAGGCTGGTTTTTCTGGAGTTCATTTTTCTGGTGGTTTGCGCTATCATTTTTAATAAATCGTTTTAAAAATAATAAATGTGATTTTTAAAGTTTTGTTTTATTGTCGGGATTAAAACCATTGATGGTGCAGAATTTTAGTCACTTCTTTTAATAATGGCATCATGTGTTTTAATAAGTATAAAAGGATCACGTTGATTTGTTTTTTATCTGGTTGATAGGGGTGCTTAAATGCTTCAAAAAAATTTACAATGAGACTGTAAATCTATTTGTGTTATTTGGGCTATAAATATTGGAGATGTATTCGTCATCAGCTTCTTAAAATATTATTATTATCCTATCATGCTGTAAAGTACTATCATTTGAGGTAGCTGATATCAATCATGAAAGGCAGGGAGATATTGGTTGCTGATTAAGAGCTTTTGCTGTTAAGCAGAGGAGGGGATATGTAAAATATAGAGCTCTATCGTTTCGTGGATGATGCACATTTTTCTGCTTTAAAATTTTGTAAAAAGCATTTTTGAAGCTGTTTGTATCAATCGCATTATTGTAGGTGGATAATGAGAAAAGTGGTAAAGCGTGAATACTTTTAAAATCAAATGCAACATCTTTAGTTCTTATAAGGATAAATCCTTAAAAAAAATGTTCTAATGACTGTATTGAATATATGAACAAGATCATGTCTTATTTGTGAAATAGATATGAAATATAACTTTTAAATTAGAGTGGAGGCGGTAAGATCTTTCTTTTCTTCTTTGAGATATGGGGAGAAGAAATTGGTCGTATCAAAAAAGTCGTTTATAAGTTTTCATTATTGTTTCAAATATAGAAATATTGAAGAGCTTTTATTAAAATGGGGTGTAAAAGTAGGTCATATCTTCCTCAATTCTTGGTTTTTGAAATATGCATCTTTAATGGGAAAATGTTTGCAAAGTTTTAGGCAATCGCATTCGCATTGTGACTTCATTTGTATCGATAAGATTTATATCAAAGTTGAGCGTCAGTAGAAATATCTTTATCGGACTATTGATAAACATGGTGTTTCCATATGATGCTTAAGGTGTCATCGAGCCATTTGTGGTAATAGCGTGCTTCTTCGTTTGAGTCATGAACAGAGAAAATAAAACCAGGATATCCACCGAATGCTGGTGGAGGTGGTGAAATATGATCGGTTTCAAAGAAAATGATAGTTCTAGCAGTTAGTGGATGCTGTGCAACCTTATCTAGACCTGAAAATCCGGAAAACCTTCCATGACCACGAAGAGGAATAATGTAATTTGCCGCCACTTTTTCAGCTGGGAGTATATCGGGAAGGTCTAAGTTTTGTTCAGCTAAAGCGGCATTCATACATAGTTTTGCAAATGAAATCCCTGTACCTTGCTCCACAATAAAATGGGAAACACCTGACCCACCTATACGAGCGCCGATCTCAATTACATAAGGTAAGTTATTAGCATCTAAGCGTAGCTCTACATGGGCAGCTCCCATGTTTATACCAAGAGCTTTAACTCCAGAGCATGCAGCCTCACATAAAGCAATAATTAAAGGATCATCTATATCACGGCGTTGACGATAAATTGTTTCTTCGAACCATGGTCCTTCAGGCTGTCCCTTGTCTCCAATAGCTAGAACATGCACACCTGCTGCATCGACAAAGCATTCCACAACAAACTCTTTTCCTGGTAAATACTGTTCTACTACTAAACCTAAAGATTTATTGTTATCGTTGAAACGTGCCATATCTTTATGCTGAACATTCCATACCGCTTTGATGAGATCAGGAAATTCTTCAGAATTTTTAGCTAACATTACGCCTATACTACCGGCTCCAGAAACGGGTTTAATGACTAGCGGCCAGCCTAAAGTATGAGCTTGTGATAGATCTTCTGGATTATCTATATAAAAAAATCTTGGTGTTCTCAGCCCTGCTTTAGCAAAAGCTTGACGCATTAGATATTTGTTTCGGGTTAATGCCGCTACTTCTGGCTCAATACTGGGAGTATTGATTTTTTTTTGCAGCTAAAGCTGTCCATAGGATGGCTTTTTCGAAAAGGGTCATAACTCCACCAATATTGCGTTCTTTCACTCCGGCTGCAAAAGTGTCTAGGGCTAACTCTGGATTATCAAAAACAGGAAGTTGCCAAGTTGAGGTTACTGCCGCTGGTAGCTGAATAGGTGCACTTTCAGCAATATCATAAATCATTATTAATTCGATGTTAGCTGCTTTTGCAGCTTCAAATATAAAGGGTATTTTTGTATTACGCTGACATACTAACGCCAGTTTTTTCATTTTATTTTTTCCTTATAATTTAGAATTTTTGGAACGGTGTTTTAGTTGCTATCCAGATACTTTTGACGCGTCTATAAATTAAGAGTATTATCCCTATAACAACTACAATCATAGCAATTATTTTGAGAGCACTTAGAGAAGTGCTCGAACCGATTATCCGTTCACATGCTACGACTGCAAAAGGAGCTAATACGCCGATAGTATTGGTGTATAATACGTCTCTTTCGGCTAAAACTTTTTGGTACAATACGTAACCTAGTGATGATAAAAAAGCTCCTAAAATCAATATCCTAAGTATGTCTTCTAACTTAAGATATAAGAG
This sequence comes from Bartonella sp. MR110HLJHH, assembly GCF_042194225.1. Lineage (NCBI taxonomy): Bacteria > Pseudomonadati > Pseudomonadota > Alphaproteobacteria > Hyphomicrobiales > Bartonellaceae > Bartonella > Bartonella sp. MR110HLJHH. The sequence goes on from NZ_JBHIMQ010000005.1 coordinate 30,212, forward strand.
TGGGGTAGGATCAAAAATAAATAATGGCATAAATGATGCTGCAGAAATTGTCGTGATCCAAGCCAGTGAGGTGAGCAAAGGTAGATTTTCAAGATAACGTTTAGACAATAAGCCATAAGCAGAGTAAGAAAGTGCTGCTGTTAAGGCAAGAGCTATTCCTATTAGGCTGTAATATCCACGCTCTGCACTGTTTATATTAAATGCTATAGCTGCTACACTGACAATTATCATACCGATAAGTTTTAACCATGAGAACGTAAGGCTATTCGTCAGTGCACCCAATATGTAGGTAATACCTGGAATAGTAGCGAGAGCCATAGTTAAATCACTGGCTTTGAGCGATTTTAATGCACCAAAGCTGCATACAAAATATAACGAGAATCCTAACACTGATAGAATTAAAAAAGAAGGTATCATGGAAAGCAATGGTAGGGATCTGAAAACAGCTTTCTCACGAAATACTGCAATCAGCCATAAGGTGGCAGCGGTGGCAAACAACCTAAGTCCAACCGCATGCATGACGGGTATATTGCTAACCAAATTCTTAGATAATAACCAACTTATGGAAAACAATGCTAGAATGGCAAAAGTAAATAATAGTAACCGTCCTTTTATAAAACTCAATGATTTAATCCCCTAATCACTCGCTGTGCATAATATGATGTTGAAAAATTAAATCGTGACTGTGAAGTTTGCGGCTTACCAAGATTATTTTGGATATAATCCTTAGCTCCTGCCAAATAAGCGTCATCATCTAATGTTTCAAGTGCTTCTATATCTGCTATCATCAATATTATTACTTTTTCAAGACGCTCCAAATCAAATTGAAGATAACCTTGATTTGTTTCAATCAATGCTTTGTTCCGCGTTAACATTTCAAAAAGCAAGATCCCTGTACCAGCATCGAATGTCATATGCTGATCAGAATCTTTTGGATAACGGAATATGCGTTCTAATAGGATAAATTCAGTTATTTCTTTCCAAAATTTTGGATGATTTTGTAGCATAATACGCACTGTAATTAAATCAACTTTAGTTTCTTCTAGAAGACCTGTGAACCAATTTAATTTTATATACAGATTTTTATCTAATGGCCGCGGTCCAGTATGATGTGCATAGTCATGGTAATAGCCCCACAAACAGCGAGCATCGTAAATGTCTTCTTTAGATAAGTTACGACTATGCAATTGACCGAACAGAAATTTACTATCTCGACCGAGTAAACGTTCAGCTTCCACAATTGTTTGCTTGTTGTAAATATCAAAGAATTTACTGAAAAAAAACAAAGCAAATGCTTGCTTATCAATTTTCTTAGCAGTCGCTACAGATTCTGGGAATAGAACAATGCAATTGCCTTCTAAAAAACCTCTTGACGCTATTCCCATTTTTATACATTGAAATGGTGATACATAATTATTTGTATATTTTGAGGCGTCAGCAAGATAGTCCGTTTCATGACGATATCCTGTAACTAATTCCAGCCGGAATCCTTCTGGATCAGGTCCATTTGTTGCACGCATTGGAGCCAAGAAAAACAAGGGAGCATCTGGTAATGGGGCTTTGAAAGCAGCCAAAGTGTTATCAAATTTAGGAGGGGTCGTTAAACCGCTGATCATCCACTGATGAAGATCATCAGAAATGGTCGCTAAAAGTTTTGGAGATAATCCGTCAAGAATATTGGCATGGTGGTTCAGCAGAGTAATCAATTCATTGATCATATTACTATCTACCGAAGTTGGTTCCTTAATGCTCCCATCTCGTTCTTGGCGCATACGGAATTTGTCAACCAAGTTAACAATGGAAAGAAGCGCTTCAGATTTTTTCATGATTAGTTGACTTTAGTGAGTGGAGCAAAAAGGCCATTGGCACTTGTCCAAAATTTTCGACAATACTCAGCCTATAGCGATTTGCCGCAACCGATGTTGTGATACAAGCATCGGCTTTTTCAGCCTTACAAAGAACGGCTGCATCAGCATTGCTGTTGGCAAATACTTTGTCATATTGATGAGCTACCAGAGATTGCGGGGCAGGATGAGTCGCTACGGTTTTAATTTCATCAATGTTATTGCGTTTAGCTAAAACCATAGAGTGAGTAGGCATGATAAAGCTGTCAAATAATTGCATATTACTTAAACGGGTAAATATGAGTGTATGCAAATCAGGGTAAGCAGCACAGCTTAAGAGATATCCATCCTTTTTCTGAGCAAGTTCATTAAAGGCTCTTTTAAGAGTTGCGTATAAGATAATACGTGATTCTAAATCAGCGGAAGAAATATTTTGATTGTGATTGTCAAGCCACTATTGTGCTGCAGCTGTGCAGTTAGTATCTGCAAGGACAAGTGTATAGATAAAAGTATTATTTTCAGATTGTATGACTTATATACTTTTTAAGTATAAGAATATATTTAATATAGTGCAATATGTGAAGTATATCAATAAAAATAAGTTAAATAATTTAGTGATTTACAAAATATATGTATATGTGAAAGAAAATTGTGATATAATTTAGCCTTATCATTATCCTATTATGCCATAAAACATCGTCGTTTAGGATAGTAATTGAGCAGGAAAAATTCTATGCAGGGTATTTATTGGATATGTTAGAGAATTATTGGAATGGTTAAGCGAAGGTGAATGACACGTAAACCGTACTGCTCTATCATTTTTTTGATGATGAACTTTTTTGTTTTAATATTTTGCAAAAATTGTTTTTGAAGCTGTCCGTATCGATAACATTATTGTAGGTGGATAATAAGCAAAATGGTAAATCATGATTACCTTCACCATCAAATTCAGTATATTCAGCTTTTTAATTAAGATAATATTTTAAAAATTATTCTATAGTCATGACTGTATTGAATATATGAAAAGATATTATCATTGTCTTGTTTGTAAAAGAAACATGAAATATAACTCTTAAATCAGATTGGGATTGGCAAGGTCTTTTTCCTTCTTTGAGGCATGGGAAGGTCGGATTAAATTTTATTAAAGTATATAAAACATTCGTTTTCTTGAAAAGATCAGAGGTAAACAAATATGCGTGAGATTTTGGATCATTTTGATATGCCATTGAATAAGAATAAAAAGAGTTCTGTTCAAAAGATTCAAAATCTTTCATGTCAGCCGCACCCAAAACGATTTTATAGACAAGTGAAGATTGCTTGTGAGGAAGGGAGTTTTACTATCTTATTAGATGAACGTCCCGTTAAAACGCCTGCAAGGCGTCGTTTTCATGTGCCAACAGAAGTGTTTGCTGAATACGTTGCTCAAGAATTTGAGAGCCAAAAGCACGTTGTTGATCCTGTAAAAATGCCGATGACGCGTTTGGTTAATACTGTTATTGATGGTATTGCTGATGATATGCAGGTTGTTTTTGAAGATTTATTGCGTTTCGTTGCGTGTGATATGATCTTTTATCGTGCACAGACACCTAAAGAGCTGGTGCAAAAACAATCTGAACAATGGGATCCTTTATTAGATTGGGCAGAAAAAAAACTGGGTTCAAGGTTTTATTTGACAGAAGGGCTGATGCATGTGGAACAATCACCAGAAGCACTTCAAGCTGTGAGTTATTATTTACGTAGCGTTGAGTCTCCTTATATGCTTGCTGCACTTCATATGATGACAACCTTAACGGGATCTGCTCTCATTGCTCTTGCTGTTGCTGCGGGAAATATTGATGCTGATCATGCTTGGTCTATTGCTCATTTAGATGAAGATTGGATGATGGAACAATGGGGAATAGATAAAGAAACAATGGTGCGTCGTGCTCATAAAAAAGTTGAATTTAAGGCTGCGGCTACAATTGTTACAACTTGCTTATAGGGGTAAATCTTTTATTTACGTGCATTCTTTTCGCTCAGAGTATTTTTGTGACTTTTTGAGGATTGATTTTTACTTTTTCAAGTCCAGGAAATAGTTCATTGGTTATGTTTAAGAGCGTTTCGTCATTACCGCGGATAAAATACCATTGGTTATCGTGAAGTAGGGCAATAATTTCAGTGTGAATAGAGCACTTTTTTCCAGCATTTGTTGTGGTTACAAGTTCCACGGGTATAACAAAATAAGGGGTGCCATTATCAAGTGTACCTTCACGTTTTTGTTTTTGGTCAATGTTGATCGTTTCAATCTTGTAACTTTCTGCCAACCGTTCTATTTGGCTTTTCATGATTTGTCGAAATTGTGATTGACTAAGATTTTTTTTGGCGGTTAAACGGTTGATGATTTGGGGAGGAATAGCATTTAAGATGGCATTTGCATCGGCATTTTTAAGTGCTTTACTATAAGCGGATGTCGCTTTTTCAAGGGCAGTGAGTTTTTGATTGGTTATTGTATATGCTTGAGTTGTTGATGTGATAAAGACAATGCATAAAAGAAGGGGAACGAGAAAACAAATTCGCGGCATTAGAAACCTTGTTAATTCATTTGAAGAGATTCAACACATTATAAAGGAAAAGCAGATGAGCAAAAAGCCTCTTGCGCTTTTGCATGAGAAGAATATCCACAAAAATGGAGGCTTTTGCCTCCATTTTAAAAATCAAAAGAATGCGTATTGATTGTTTAAACAGAATAGTACATGTCAAATTCAACAGGATGGGGTGTTGTTTCGTAGCGCAAGACTTCTTGCATCTTTACTTGAATGAAGGAATTAATCTGATCATCATCAAAAACGTCGCCAGCTTTAAGAAAGCCACGATCTTTGTCAAGTGCTTCAAGCGCTTCACGCAGACTTCCTGAAACAGTAGGGATTTCTTTGAGTTCTTTTAAGGGAAGATCATAAAGATCTTTATCCATAGCATGTCCGGGATGAATTTTGTTTTTGATGCCATCAAGACCAGCCATTAAAAGTGCTGCAAATGCCAAATAGGGATTTGCTGTTGGGTCTGGAAAACGAACTTCTACGCGTTTTGAATTTGGTGAGGAGCTCATTGGGATACGGCAAGATGCAGAACGATTACGTGCTGAATAGGCAAGAAGAACAGGGGCTTCATAACCAGGAACCAAACGTTTATAGGAGTTTGTGGATGGGTTGGTAAAAGCATTGATTGCTTTTGCGTGCTTAATAACACCACCGATAAAAAATAAACAGGTTTCTGATAGTCCGGCATATTCATTTCCTGCAAAAATGGGTTTGCCATCTTTCCAAATGGAGATGTGAACATGCATTCCAGAGCCGTTATCACCAAAAACTGGTTTTGGCATGAAGGTTGCTGTTTTCCCATAACTGTTTGCTATTTGATGTACAACATATTTAAAAATTTGCATCTTGTCAGCCTCGCGAACGAGTGTATCAAAACGAATACCCAATTCATGTTGGCCTGCTGCTACTTCGTGATGGTGTTTTTCGACCTGTACGCCCATATCTTTGAGTGCTGTGAGCATTTCAGAACGCATATCTTGGCAGGAATCAATCGGCGGAACAGGAAGGTAGCCCCCCTTTATTCGTGGGCGATGTCCTAGATTGCCTGTTTCATATTCCGTATCATCATTGGAGGGAAGTTCACTTGAATCGAGTTTAAACCCTGTATTGTAAGGATCCGTTTTATAGCGCACATCATCAAAGATAAAAAACTCTGCTTCTGGACCTACATTGATTGTATCTCCAATGCCTAAAGATTTCATATAAACCTCAGCCCTTTTGGCAATAGAACGAGGATCTCTACGATAAAATTCACCAGAGACAGGATCAAGTACATTACAAAATATGACCAAAGTAGATTGAGCAAAAAAAGGATCAATATGTGCTGTTTCTGGATCTGGCATTAAAACCATGTCAGATTCATTAATTGTTTTCCAACCAGCAATTGAAGAACCATCAAACATGACACCATCACTAAAAGTATCTTCGCTGATCTCTGCGATATCCATTGTAATGTGATGCAATTTTCCTCGTGGATCAGTAAAACGTAAATCAACAAAACGGATTTCGTTGTCTGTAATCTGTTTGATAATATCTGATGCGGTTGTCATATTCAATTTCCTTAATATGGCGTTGAGATAGATAAAAAAGTGAATTTTCTCGTTATTTATTAAAGGGCATCGATACCGGTTTCGTCCGTGCCTATACGAATGGCATCATCAATGGAAAAGACAAATATCTTTCCATCTCCTATATGTTTTGTTTGAGCTGCTTTACGTATTGCATCAACAGTTTGTTCTAGTTTTTCATCGGACACAACAATTTCAATCTTTACTTTAGGTAGAAAGTCAACAACATATTTCGTGCCACGATAAAGTTCTGTATGTTCCCTTTGACGACCAAAACCTTTCGCTTCTGTTACTGTAATACCATGTAACCCAATTTTTTGAAGCGCTTCTTTCACTTCATCAAGTTTGAAAGGTTTTATAATGGCTTCAATTTTTTTCATGCTGAAATTATCTCCAACGTTATTTTGTCTTTTTAGACTGCATCACATTATATTGACAACTGTAAGATGTCCAACAGATACTTTGTGCACAAAAAGTCGAAAATAATGACACTCTATACTCTTTTAGGAGAGTTTCTTTTGTAGAATAAAGTCAAATACTGTTTTTTTGGAAAAAATCTTACAATTCTTGTACAAGAATTAAAATAATATAATAAAAAAGTTTTGTTTCTTTTTTGTTAGATAATACGTTGACTTATAATGATAATTCGACGTTTTCTACACTGAATGAGAAACTCTAATAGCGTAAGATTTTCTCATTTTAGATCTTTTTATCGTCAATCAATCAAAACGATGCCTTTGTATATCATGAATAGTACGAGTGTGTGGATAAAAATATTTGAAAAAAATAAAATGCTTTTTATGAAAGCTTTCGATAACTAAAGGTTTTACAATATTAGGGAGTAGGGGAAGACAAATATTGGAAAAGATGGTGGTGTACAATAATGGATTTCTCATTATAGCATTAGGTGCCGTCGTGAAATGGGCTTGAGAGCGTTGAGAAATATTTCTTTAAAACAGATGTGTGAATTGGCAACGCAAATATATTTTGTTTGGGGCGTTTTGTCTCTTCGTGAGGAATGTGATTCCATTAAGGAACGCGATAAACAAAAGCGTGAAGCAATGGGCACTCTTTATTATAAGATACTGCTGCGGATGCCTTTGAAAATCGTAAAGATAAATTAAAAGGAGATGTAAAGATAGGAACTTAATTTATCCCCTTAAAACTTCGTATTCTTTCCAAATTGGGCTGTTTGGCCGTTTCAGATATAAAAAAACAGAGAATAAATACGCAATTATGCGCGCGTTCCTATGGGCAATACGAAAACTGAAACAGCTTATAAAGCGCTAACTTGTTTCAGTCTTTGCTTTAAACATGTTGCACCACTGGAATTTAGGTGTTGGTGTTTACAGGTAACAATAAAAGTACAGGCTTTGTTCGTATGCTGTATTTACAATGGAAAGCGTTTTTAAGAATTGGAATTATAGAGAGAGGGGCGCAGTAAAACATCTTTTAGAAATTTTCCAGTATAGGAAGCGGGAACCTTAATGATGTCTTCAGGGCGTCCAATTGCAACAATTTCGCCACCACGATCTCCACCTTCTGGTCCTAAATCAATAATCCAGTCGGCTGTCTTTATAACATCAAGGTTATGTTCAATGACTATAACTGTGTTGCCTTGCTCGACTAGTTCATGCAGCACTTCAAGAAGTTTGGAAATATCGTGAAAATGTAAACCTGTTGTTGGTTCATCCAAAATATAGAGTGTACGTCCTGTTGTTTTACGTGAAAGTTCTTTCGCAAGTTTCACACGTTGTGCTTCCCCACCAGAAAGTGTGGTTGCTTGCTGTCCTACTTTTATGTAACCTAATCCTACTTTAATGAGAGTTTCCATTTTATTATGAATAGCGGGAATAGCTTGGAAAAATTCCTCTGCCTTTTCAATTGTCATATCCAAAATATCGGCTATAGACTGTCCTTTGAATTTTATTTCTAGTGTTTCTCGATTATAGCGTTTTCCTTTACAGACATCGCAAGTAACATAGACATCGGGTAAAAAGTGCATTTCAATTTTTATGACTCCATCACCTTGACATGCTTCGCAACGTCCTCCTTTAACATTAAATGAAAAACGCCCAGCTTTATAACCACGGGCTTTTGATTCTGGAAGATCGGCAAACCACTCACGAATCGGTGTAAAAGCGCCTGTATAGGTTGCGGGATTAGAGCGTGGGGTGCGTCCAATGGGGGACTGGTTGATATCAATGACTTTATCAAGAAATTCTAATCCTTCAATTTTGTCATAGCTGGCAGGGCTGTGATGAGAGCCCATGATATGATGTGAAGCTGCTTTGAAAAGCGTTTCAATAAGAAATGTTGATTTTCCTCCTCCAGAAACACCGGTTACGCATGTGAAGGTTCCAAGAGGGATGTTCGCATTGATATTTTTGAGGTTATTTCCCTTGGCGCCGATGATTTTAAGTGTTTTCATTTTTGATATTTTGCGTCGCTCAGCGGGTATTTTAACAGCCATTTTTCCTGAAAGGTATTGCCCTGTGAGAGAGGCTGAATTTTCTATAATTTCCTGTGGTGTCCCTTGCGCTATGATTTCTCCACCATGAACGCCCGCGGCAGGGCCCATATCGACAACATAATCTGCTGTGAGAATAGCATCTTCATCATGTTCAACAACAATAACTGTATTGCCAAGATTGCGTAAATGACGCAGCATTTCCAAAAGGCGTTCATTATCGCGTTGGTGTAAACCGATAGATGGTTCATCTAAAATATAAAGAACGCCTGTAAGACCAGAACCAATTTGGGATGCTAACCGAATGCGTTGGCTTTCTCCACCTGAAAGCGTTCCTGAATTTCGAGACAAGGTAAGATATTCCAATCCTACATGATTTAAAAAAGCTAAGCGTTCGCGAATTTCTTTTAAAATACGTATGGCGATATTACGTTGTTTTTCTGTGAGATATTGATGAATATTGGCAAACCAATCATCTGCCTTTAGAATAGAAAGATCTGATATTTGCCCAATATGCATTCCGTGGATTTTTACAGCAAGTGCCTCTGGTTTTAAACGATAACCATGACAAGCTGGGCAAGGCGAAGAAGACATATAACGTTCGATTTCTTCTCGAGACCAAGCAGAATCGGTTTCTTTCCAGCGTCTCTCCATATTGGGGATGATTCCTTCAAAAGGTTGGGTCGTTTTATGCGAACCAGAATTATTTTTATAGATAAAAGAAATTTCATCTTTTTTTGTACCGTAGAGAATAGCCTGTTGTGCTTCATTAGAGAGTTCACACCATTGATCTGTGAGTTTGAAACCGTAAGCTTTTCCTAATGCTTCTAAGGTTTGTCTATAATAAAGTGAATCCGATTTAGCCCAAGGAGCAATAGCTCCATTCTTTAGGGTAAGATTTTTATTTGGCACAATTTTTAGTGGATCCACTGCCTTTTTGATACCCAATCCATCGCAGAGAGGACAGGCCCCAAAAGGATTATTGAACGAAAAAAGGCGAGGTTCAATTTCAGGAATAGAAAAACCAGATATAGGGCAGGAAAACTTTTCTGAGAAAATGAGCCGTTTGTGTGTATCATTTTTTGATTTATGAGCAGATTCTTTTGTCGTTTCTTTTTGTGTCAAAGGTTGGTCTGCCATTTCAGCTATGGCAAGTCCATTTGCTAGTTGTAAACAGGTTTCTATACTATCAGCCAAGCGAGAGGTGATATCCTTTTGTACAACAATGCGGTCTACCACGACATCTATGTCATGTTTATACTTTTTATCAAGAGGTGGAATGTCAGGGATTTCATAAAATTCGCCATCAACTTTAGCTCGTTGAAATCCTCTTTTTAAAAGTTCTATTAGCTCTTTTTTATATTCTCCCTTTCGTCCTCGCACCAAGGGTGCCATAATAAAAATTCGTGTTCCTTCTGGTAAGGACATAATTTGATCCACCATTTGGCTTACGGTCTGGCTTTCAATAGGAAGTCCTGTCGCTGGAGAATGAGGAATACCAATACGTGCAAAGAGAAGACGCATGTAGTCGTGGATTTCAGTAACGGTACCTACCGTTGAACGAGGATTGCGACTGGTTGTTTTTTGTTCAATGGAGATAGCTGGAGAGAGACCGTCTATGCGGTCTACATCGGGTTTTTGCATGACTTCCAAAAATTGGCGTGCATAGGCTGAAAGGCTTTCGACATAGCGGCGTTGTCCTTCAGCGTAAATTGTATCAAAAGCTAAGGATGATTTTCCTGATCCGGAAAGTCCTGTTATAACAATAAGTTTGTCACGAGGCAGATCGAGATCAATATTTTTAAGGTTATGCTCACGTGCACCGCGAATGGAGATATATTTTTGATAAGTCATATTTTATCCTTGGCATATGTGACAAAAACTGAGCGCCTAAAATGGAATAAAACTGTTTTTTAGAATTACAATGTGTTTAACTGCTTTAATGTTAAAGGAAGGTATAAGTTTTGTGAAAAGAAAAATACAAATAAGCAGCTTTTTATTCTCTCGTGGTGGAATAAACTATGCGTCTTTATCATCTTTTGTTATAATTACACGGATACAATATTGGGAAAGGATAGCAATATCCATATTGAAGGTCAATTGCAGACATGTAAATTGAAGGTCGAGATGGTTATAACTGTTATAAAACAGAGTATTTTACGAATTAAAATTTTGGAGTTTATGCGATGGCTGGTAGCCTTAATAAAGTTATTTTGATTGGTAATCTTGGTGCGGATCCTGAAATCCGCCGTTTGAATTCTGGTGACCAAGTGGCAAATTTGCGTATTGCTACTTCAGAAAGTTGGCGTGATCGGAATACAAATGAGCGAAAAGAACGCACTGAGTGGCATAATATTGTTATTTTTAATGAAAACCTTGTCAAAGTTGCAGAGCAATATTTAAAAAAAGGCAGCAAAATTTACATTGAGGGGCAGTTACAGACACGAAAATGGCAAGATCAAAATGGAAATGACCGTTATACAACAGAGGTTGTTTTGCAAAAGTACCGTGGCGAATTACAAATGCTTGATGGGCGGGGAGCCGCGGGCGGGGAGCAAGGAGCAAGTCAAGGGGGGAGTTATAGTGGTGGCTTTGCCGATAGTAACTCAAATCAGAGAAATACGTTTGGTCAAAATAATAATCAATTGGGAGAAAATTTTTCACACAAATTAGATGATGACGTACCTTTTTAAGAGTCTTTATTTGTCGTATTATGATTACTTTATGATTTGTTTGTTTCAGATTTTTGAAGTTTAGCGAAGTGAAAATTGTTGATTATTATTGGTAATTTTAACATAAATTAATAACATATTGAAAAATATTGTTAAATTTCTTTTTTGTCATGGGGGAGAAATTAGCATTTTGGTGTATTTTTCGATATAAATAAAGTGAAATGATTCTTTTTTGAAAGTTTTAAAATTGTGACCGATCTTACTCCACACCCAGAACGTGATGTGCTAACCGGTATTGAACCAATCAGTATTATTGATGAAATGCAACGCTCCTATCTCGATTATGCGATGAGCGTGATTGTTTCACGTGCACTCCCTGATGTTCGTGATGGTCTTAAGCCTGTTCATCGACGTATCCTTCATGCTATGAATGAGATGGGGCTTTCTTTCAATAAGTCATATCGTAAATCTGCTGGTGTTGTTGGTGAGGTTATGGGGAAATTCCATCCCCATGGTGATGCTTCAATTTATGATGCTTTAGTGCGTATGGCGCAGGACTTTTCTTTAAGAAATCCATTGATTGATGGTCAAGGAAATTTTGGTTCCGTTGATGGTGATCCACCCGCGGCCATGCGCTATACTGAGTGTCGTTTAGAAAAAGTTTCAGAAGAACTTTTAGCTGATATCGATAAAGATACTGTTGATTTTCAGGATAATTACGATGGGCGTGAGCGTGAACCGGTTGTCTTACCAGCGCGTTTTCCCAATCTTTTGGTTAATGGGTCAGGGGGGATTGCTGTGGGAATGGCGACCAATATTCCTCCCCATAATCTTGGTGAAATCGTTGATGGTTGTATCGCTTTGATTGACAATCCCGATATCACACTCGATAAAATAATTGAAATTATTCCTGGTCCGGATTTTCCTACAGGAGGCATTATCCTCGGCCATTCTGGTGTTCGTGCAGCTTATGAAACAGGGCGTGGCTCAATCATTATGCGTGCTAAAGTTGAGATCGAAGAAATTCGCAGTGGTCGACAAGCAATTATTGTGAGTGAGATCCCTTATCAAGTTAATAAGGCAACGATGATTGAGAAAATGGCCGAATTGGTGCGCGATAAACGCATTGAGGGAATCTCTGATTTGCGTGACGAATCTGATCGTGATGGGTATCGGGTTGTTATTGAGCTAAAGAAAGATGTCGTTGCGGAAGTTGTTTTAAACCAATTATATCGGTATACGCCGCTACAAACTTCCTTTGGTTGTAATATGGTTGCTTTGAATGGGGGAAAACCCGAACAGATGACGTTGCTTGATATGCTTCGTGCATTTGTTTCATTTCGGGAAGAAGTTGTCAGTCGGCGAACAAAATATCTTTTGCGTAAAGCGCGTGAGCGAGCACATGTTTTGGTTGGTCTTGCCCTTGCTGTTGCCAATATTGATGAAATTATAGCACTTATTCGCAAAGCTCCTGATCCGCAGACAGCACGTGCACAGTTAATGGAGCGACGCTGGCCAGCAATGGATGTCGCGCCTTTGATTAAACTTATTGATGATCCTCGTCATATTATTCATGAGGATGGTACTTATAATCTCTCTGAAGAACAGGCGCGTGCTATTTTAGAATTGCGTTTGCAACGATTGACAGCCCTTGGGCGTGATGAAATCGCTGATGAATTGAATAAAATTGGCGTGGATATCGCTGACTATCTTGATATCTTGGCATCACGCGTACGCATTATGTGTATTGTTAAGAATGAGTTGAGTGCTCTTCGTGAGGAATTTGCAACGCCGCGACGTACCGTATTTGGTTTTGGTAGCGCTGAGATGGAGAGTGAAGATCTGATCGCACCAGAGGATATGGTGGTAACGGTGAGTCATAGTGGCTATATTAAACGTGTGCCTCTTAATACCTATCGTGCACAGCGACGTGGTGGTAAGGGGCGTTCTGGTATGTCCACGAAGGATGAGGATTTTGTAACGCGATTGTTTGTTGCCAATACGCATACTCCGGTTCTTTTCTTTTCATCACGTGGGATTGTTTATAAGGAAAAAGTTTGGCGATTGCCGCTGGGGACACCCCAATCGCGTGGGCGGGCTTTGATCAATATGCTTCCCTTACAACAAGGTGAGCGTATTACAACGATTATGCCTTTGCCTGAAGATGAAGCGAGCTGGAGTGCATTGGATGTTATGTTTGCGACGACACGTGGAACTGTGCGTCGTAATAAATTATCAGATTTCATTCAAGTTAATCGTAATGGTAAAATTGCAATGAAACTTGATGAAGAAGATGAAATTCTTTCTGTTGAAACCTGTACAGAACATGATGATGTTGTTCTAACAACAGCTAATGGACAATGTATCCGTTTTCCAGTTGTTGATGTTCGTGTCTTTGCTGGGCGTAATTCTGTGGGAGTTCGTGGTATCAATTTAGCTAAAGGCGATAAAGTCATTTCGATGACAATTTTGGAGCATGTCGAGGCGACGTCCATTGAGCGTTCTGCTTATATTAAACGTGTAATGAATGAACGGCGTGCTTCTGGTGCAGATGCTGATGTTGAAGATATTGTAACTCTTGATGAGGAAGATGGGGGTGCTGAAACAGAGTTAACAGATGAACGTTATACAGAACTTCATGCACGTGAACAAATGCTTTTGACGGTGAGTGAGTTTGGTTATGGTAAACGCTCTTCGTCCTATGAGTTCCGGATTTCCGGACGTGGCGGAAAAGGGATTCGTGCAACGGATCCATCTAAAACAGCTGAAATTGGTAAATTAGTAGCGGCTTTTCCGGTGAAGGCGCAAGATCAAATTATGTTGGTATCAGATGGAGGACAGCTTATTCGTGTTCCTGTTGAGGGAATTCGTACTGCTGGGCGCTCAACTAAGGGAGTCACAATTTTTAATACAGCCAAAGGTGAAAGAGTCGTATCGGTTGAACGTATTTCTGAACCTGAAGATGATACGAGTTCATTAGATGATGAAGGTGAGAAGCATTCTGATACAGTTGATATGAGCGAAGAAAAATAATTTTGAAGAGGATGGAGTAAAATCATGAAAATTGCTCTTTACGCAGGTTCTTTTGATCCTCTTACAAATGGTCATCTTGATGTTTTGAAAGGGTGTTTTGTGTTAGCTGATAAGGTGGTCGTCGCTATAGGGATACAGGCTGACAAAAAAACACTCTTTAGCTTTGAAGAGCGTGTTGATTTCATTACGCAGGTAGGGAAAGACTTTTTTGGTGCGGATTCTAATCGATTGCAGGTTCTTTCCTTTAGCAACCTTCTAATTGAGAAGGCGCGTGAAGTTGGTGCTTCATTTCTCATTCGTGGATTGCGTGATGGTACTGATCTTGATTATGAAATGCAAATGGCAGGGATGAATGGCGTTATGGCTCCTGAATTGCAAACTGTTTTTTTGCCGGCAAGCGTTTCTGGGCGTGCAATAACTTCTACATTGGTACGCCAAATTGCCTCTATGGGAGGTGATGTAACACCATTTGTACCGCCCAATATTGCACAAGCTTTGAGCTCGAAATTCCAATCTTTTAGGGGAGAATAATTGTGTCTCGTAGAATTTTTGCTGTTTTGTTATGTGTGTTTTGTTTTTTTTCATTGTCCGCTGTCGCCGGTAATTCTAGTCCAGCGAGTGATGCAAGCCTTCTTGTTTTATCTCTCAAAGATGGTGATGTCATTATTCGTCTGCGTCCTGATTTGGCGCCAAAACATGTTGCGCAAATTAAAAGATTAACAGAAGAAGGGGCCTATAATAATGTTGTATTTCATCGCGTTATTCCTAATTTCATGGCACAAACTGGTGATGTAAAGTTTGGAAAAAAAGGCAGTAGAGATTTTGATCTGAAACGCGTTGGTATGGGTGGCTCAAATTATCCCAATATACCGGCAGAGTTTTCAAAGCAGCCGTTTAAGCGTGGTACTGTTGGGATGGCACGGTCACAAGATCCGGATTCCGCGAATTCTCAATTCTTCATTTGTTTTGATGATGCTGCTTTTTTAAATGGTCAGTATACGGTTGTTGGAGAGGTTATAAAGGGGATGGATGTTGTTGATAAAATAAAAAAAGGTACGACAAGCAATAATGGATCTGTAAAAAATCCTGATGTTATTAATGCTGCTACTTTACAAGTTGAGAAATGAATCAAAGGAGCTTTCCATATGGCTGAGAATAAAAATCCAGAGAATACTTTAATTCTTGAAACAACAAAGGGTAGAGTTGTTATTGATCTTTTGGCTGATTTAGCGCCTTGTCATGTTGCACGTATTAAAGAACTGGTACGTGAAGGTGCTTATGATAATGTTATTTTCCATCGCGTTATTGATGGTTTTATGGCGCAAACTGGGGATGTGCAATTTGGAAAGAAGGATAGTGAAAAATTCAATTTATCACGTGCGGGTATGGGGGGGGCAGAAAAACCAAATTTAACAGCAGAGTTTTCAAATCTTTCTCATAAGCGTGGTACAGTTTCTATGGCACGTAGTCAGAATCCAAATTCTGCTAATTCTCAGTTTTTTATTTGTTTTGCAGATGCTCCGTGGCTTGATCGTCAATATTCCATATGGGGGCAGGTTGTTGAAGGTATGGAAAATGTTGATAAAATTAAACGTGGTGAACCTGTTGCAGATCCAGATTCAATTACCAAAGCCGTTATTGCTGCGGATGCAAAATAGTGTAAATTATACTGATTTCAATTGTAAGTTTCTAAGAAAAAATACTCTTTTCTGATCAATAAAGGCACACAAAACTTTTTTGTAGTATCACGCTTACCTTTTATAATTTCGAGCTAAGAATTGTCCATATATTTCCTTCAATCGGATCTTCCTGAAGAGTATAATGCAAAGGATTTGTACAAACACCTGTCAGAATAAGAAAACGCAAAGTCTGTTGTGTTATGGTTGTTGTTTGGAAAAGTGTTTTATAAAAAATTCGGCATTTCTCTTCAATTCATTGTCGGTCTATTAAGGTTTTATGATGTTACTTTCCTGAGAGAGCGTGTGCTTTTGTTGCTGCTTGTAAATCAACATCCAATCCTAATGTAGCAGCATGTTTGAAACACATATTAATACGGATAAGAGCCTTACTAGCTGCTCCAGTTTTCCTAGCAAGGTAGGAAAACAGCTTTTATATTATATATCATTGGTGTAATCTTTAAAACAAGAAGACAGTTTAATCTTAGAAGAATATAAAGGCGCAGAGGTGAAACAAATGGCTAGTCTTGCCATCTCCTTTTTAATTCAGCTTTACTTTTTTAAAAAGTATCTAAAGCAATATCATTTAAATAATGAAGGTTATGCATAGCCTTACGCTTTTATTTTTCTCGCTTTTTAATAGAGGAACGTTCCAAACGGAATATACTTATGTTGCATATTTACGTGTTTTTTAAGAAGCATTTCTCAGTGCATATCAACATTCACTTCCACAATGACGTTTATGGCGTTTATAGTTTTAAAGCTATAATAGTATAAATCTATTATGCACTACCATCTTTAAAGCTTGTGAAGGAGCAAGAGCGGGTACCATCATACGCTTTTTCAGCCTCTAATGTTACGATAGAGTTTTTGGTATTTGAGAATCTTTACAAAAAGCATTTTTAGTTTTTTTAAGTGTTTTTATTACACGTTAATTTTTTTTGTGAATTATCTCAATATTGTGAGGGGATAAATGATTATGCTCATTTGCGCTTTTATTAAGCGTGAGGATCGCCGTGCCCAGTAGATGAAAAATTTTTATCTGTAAAAGTAAAGAATATTGTAAGCTGTACAATGCGTTCAGATTTTTCTTCTATGCGTACAAAGTTACTGCTTATGGAAGTATGTGAAGATGAGATTATTGTGATAATAATTTTGCAGTTCTATTAAGGATTTAGTGCGTTAAGCGTAGGTATTTTGAGGTATGATATTATAAAGATTTTACTATTTTTCTGGAGCTAGATTATCACTTTATTATGGTGATTTCTTAACAAGAAATGTTCTTTTATCTCGTTTAATTTTTTATGCTGGTTACAATATTGAGCGAATCAAAAATTAATTCATAAAGCTTATGACAATGCTCGTAAGGGGATACCTTTTTTCTTTCTATAGAGATATGCATTGATGGAATCAAAAAGACGAGAGTTATGATAAAGACATTTCATTATAGAAAAATTGCTCAAGATGGGTATGCACGTCGAGGCGAAATTATAACGGGGCGAGGATGTGTTCGTACACCCGCATTTATGCCTGTTGGAACGGCGGGAACCGTTAAGGCTATGTATATGGATCAGATACGTGATCTTGGTGCAGATATCATTTTAGGGAATACTTATCATTTAATGTTACGTCCAGGAGCTGAACGTGTTGCGCGTTTGGGAGGATTACATGAATTTTCACGCTGGAGTGGACCTATTTTAACCGATTCTGGTGGCTTTCAGGTTATGTCATTGGCGGGAATCCGTAAAATTACTGAACAAGGTGTGATTTTTCGCTCTTACATTAATGGAGCTTACTATGAAATGAGTCCAGAGCGTTCTATCGAAATTCAAGAACTTCTTGGTGCGGATATCCAGATGCAGTTAGATCAATGTATTGCATTACCTGCAACTGAAAAAGAAATGGAAGAAGCTATGGAACTTTCATTGCGGTGGGCGCAGCGTTGTAAAACAGCTTTTGGAGATCAGCCAGATAAAGCATTGTTTGGGATTGTTCAAGGTGGTGATAATATGAAACTGCGTGAACGTTCTGCTCAAGCATTAAAAGAAATGGATTTAAAAGGTTACGCTATTGGAGGGCTTGCTGTTGGTGAGCCGCAGAGTGTTATGACAGCAGTATTGGATACTACTTGTCCGATTTTACCAGAGGATAAACCACGCTATCTTATGGGAGTAGGAACACCTGATGATATTTTACAAAGTGTTGCTCGTGGTGTTGATATGTTTGATTGTGTTATGCCGACGCGTGCAGGACGTCATGGTTTAGCTTTTACCCGCTTTGGTAGAATTAATTTGCGTAATGCGCGTTATGCAGAAGATCCACATCCTCTTGATTCGCAGTCACTTTGTCCAGCAGCACATGATTATAGTTGTGCTTATTTGCATCATTTGATCAAATCTGGTGAATCTCTTGGGGGTATGTTGTTGACTTGGAATAATCTTTTTTATTATCAACAACTGATGCAGGGAATTCGTGATGCCATTGAAGAAGGCTGTTATGCTGATTTTTGCGCTGAAACTCGTGCGCTATGGGCACAAGGACGCTAAAATATTAATCGTAATATAACGTTTCATTTTTTTATTGAATTTATTCTTGCACTTACAAATTTAGCTAAAAATATGAAATTAGAAACACCTTCCAAAATTATAAATTCCACTATCCTAAGATATAGCAGTGCGGTTTTATAGGGCATATATTCTTTTTCTAATTACTATATAAAACAGAAACTGTTACTCCGGTACGCGCTACCTGATCCGGAGAAAAACAGTTTATTTCTGTTTCTGATGACTGTTTAAAGCAACAATGTTAATGAGGCGTTAGCGAACTCTTAAAGAAGTATGAAAATTGTATTTTTATGAGCTAATTTGTGTTTTTTATTACTAAAGGTAAAGAATGGGTTATATACAACCGTATAGATAAATTTTAGCAAATTAAAAGAAAACTAAGCTAAGATTATAACATTTTAAATATTATAATTGTATATTTTAAGTTTTCATTATTTTAATATCTTAATATAAGTATTACTTACAATAGATTTATATAATATTATTAATATATAAAATAAAAAAATATGTTATGTCATAAAAATTTAAACATTAATCACGATAATTACCATATTTATAAAATATCGATAAATATATTAAAATAAAACTTATTATATTTGTTTTCTGCTCTGTTTATAGAATTTATCTGAAAATAAGCATATATATTTACGTGAATATTTTAATTTAAAGATAATGAGTTAGATATCTGATGCGATTCCTCTGTTAGAGGAGGGAGGGGTAAAGCTGCCTAAAAGAGGATATTTAATAAATCTAGAAACCAAGCACTATTATCATGAGAGTTTTTAAAGGATTCTATAATAATTTATAAGAATGGCGTAAAGTTGAAATTATAGCTTATCAATTTGGATGATCTGCATTTAGATAACAAAAATAATGCAACAATAATTTTGTGAGAAGTTTTATTTTTGTATCAAGATAATGATGAGATGTGGTTCACTTGTTTGAAGTGCATTATTCGACAAATTTTAGAATTATTTATAGGGTATAGGATATCGTTGCAAAATAAAGGTTTTACTGTAAAATCGGAACTGCTGAAAAGAGGAGACAAATTTTATTATCTGGCAGATTCGATAAAAATAGGTGAATACATCTATAACTTTGAGGTTTTCAAAGATTTTCCGTTAAAGAACTTACTTAAAACTCCATAAAATGCTTTATATATCAAAATATTTCTAAAACTTTATTGGGGACTATTGGGCATGCGTATAACAATGTTTTGAATTTTTGTTTGTGTATATTACAGATATCTACAGTTAAAACTCTTATCCAGAAGTGATGATATGAGGGATTCTTATAAACAAAAAGTTCTTGCATTGGGAATTGATTCGAGAATACGGCGTTTAATAATTTTAGCTCTTGCCGTGGGGAGTTTTGCTATTGGTACTGCAGAGTTTGTTGCAATGGGGCTACTGCCAGAGATGGCACGAAGTTCATATGTTGATATTCCTACCGCTGGTCAATATATTTCTGCTTATGCATTAGGAGTTGTGATTGGAGCACCTCTTTTAGCTGTGGCAACAGCTCAGGTATCACGCAAAACTGTTTTGATAGGATTGATGCTTTTTTATGCTTTAGCAAATATTGCTAGTGCCTTTGTTTCTGATTTTAGCATATTAGTAGTATTACGCTTTCTCAGTGGACTTCCCCATGGAATCTATTTTGGACTTGCGGCTATGGTTGCCTCTTCAATGGTAGAAATGAAAGAACGTTCTAAAGCTGTTGGATATGTTATGCTTGGCTTAACAATTGCAACCGTTTTGGGAGCACCCAGTGCTACTTGGATTGGTCAACTTATTGGTTGGCAGATTGCTTTTGTCCTTGTTGGTATGATTGCTTTATTATGTTGTTTGCTTATTTGGAATTTTTTGCCTTGTGATTTAAGTTTTCCAAAAACGAATCCTTTGCACGAAATGGGTGCATTAAAGCAAAAGCAGGTATGGCTTCTTTTGTTTATGGTTTCGGTGGGAGCGTCAGGATTATTTTCTGTTTTCACTTATATCAAGTCAACATTAATGCATATTTCTGGTGTTTCACTTGAGTGGGTACCATTTATCATGCCGCTAGTTGGATTGGGAATGGTGGTAGGAAATCTCTTGGGGCCTAAATTAGCTGTTAAAATTGGTATTTCGCCGATGATATTTTTTTCTATGCTTTGGAGCGTATTTGTTTTTTTTCTTTTTTTCTTTTTATCCTATGCTCCGTTAACAGCGGCAGTAGGATGCTTTTTTGTTGGGACTTCTTTTGCTGCTATGCCTTCTATACAAACAAAAATTATGGATGTTGCACTACAGGGACAGATTTTGGCAGGAGCATTAATGCAGTCTGCTTTTAATATTGCCAACGCTCTTGGTGCAGAATCTGGAGCATTAGTTTTAAAATTGGGCTATAGTTATGAATATACAGCTATTTTAGGAAGTGTTCTGACTTTGTGTGGGTTAATGATTTTTTGCGTCTCATGGTATATGGAGAAGCATACTTAACATTTCTTTTAACTATTAAGAGAAAAAATATTTTTTTATTTATTTAGTTATTTGATTGTCCTGTTGGGTTTTTTAATATGCGATAGGAAACGCGTAGAGCAAATGGAATACCAAGACAAAATAAAAGACCGATGAGTACGACAAGAAGAGTCTTGGCGGCTGAAATCATTCCTACTATTCCTCCAGGATTAAAGAGACCAGCA
This sequence comes from Bartonella sp. MR110HLJHH, assembly GCF_042194225.1. Classification (NCBI taxonomy): domain Bacteria; kingdom Pseudomonadati; phylum Pseudomonadota; class Alphaproteobacteria; order Hyphomicrobiales; family Bartonellaceae; genus Bartonella; species Bartonella sp. MR110HLJHH. The sequence continues at coordinate 51,298 of NZ_JBHIMQ010000005.1, forward strand.
AAATTGGTGATTGTTCCTGCAAGTGTTGCACTTAACGCGGCTGAAAATAGCTGTACAGAGGTAAGGGATTCGCTAGCACGTAGAGTATCTTCATTGTTTGCACATTGTAAGATCCGTGTTAACAAATGCGGCCACGCTATGCCTGCGCTAATCCCGATAGAAAACAATGCTAAGCAAATGATAAAAATATGTTCAGATGTAGAATCTTTTATTGGAATGAGCCATAAAAGACTGCTTATACCGAAAAGGCTTAATATGGGGGAATACACAATAATGCTGCGAACTTTTTTTGCGGATATACCAGCACTTGATAGAGAACCGCATGTCCAGCCTAAGCTCATGAGTGACGCTATATAACCAGCAATAAGTGGGGCTTGTCCATGAAGCTCTTGAAGAAAAAGTGGAAAATAAAGCTCTACGCTATACACGACTGTCGTCATAACGAGTATCAATGCATAAATAGAAAAAAACTCAGAAGAGAAGGAAAAGGATTTATGCGGTAACATGGGATGAAGTGTGGATGATTCGATCTTTGCTAGAACAAAGAAAAGGGTTAATCCAATAACTAATCCGCAAATTTGCGCAATTGTGGTATTTATAGCACTACCAGCAGAAATAATAAAAATTAATAAGATGAGTATGGAGAGTTGTAGGAGAGGAAAAGGGGATGTTGGAATCTCTCTTTCATTTTCTTTTGGTAAAACTTTAAGAGCTATGAGCAAGAAGATTATCGCTAATATGCCGATAACCCAAAAGGATGCTCTCCATACGCCATAATGTACAGAAATGCCACCGATAGCTGGTCCTAACAAGGTTGATATTCCCCACATTCCAGAGATGATACTCAATGCATGTGACCATACAGATGGACTAAAAACAAGACGCACCATAGAATAGGATAGGGATAGTAAAGAGCCGCTTCCAAATCCTTGAATAAAGCGCCCTATTAAAAATAATGGCATAGCCGAAGCTGTAGCACATATGAAGGTACCAAAAGTAAAAATAAAACCAGAGATCACATAAGCTTTGCGAGGACCTGTTTTCTCTAATATTTTGGTTGCAAGCGAAGTCCCAAGGAGCGACGCTGTAATAAAAACAGTTGCCACCCAAGAATAGTACAGTCCATCGCCAAGATCACTCATAAGAGAGGGTAAAATAGTAATAACTACATAAACATTAGTAGCGTGCAACACTACACCGCCTATAAACGTTAAAAAGCGAATACCATTTTTACCTAATAAAAGTGCAGACCAGCTTTTTTTTTTCACTGTTTTTGCTATTCAGTAAAGAGTTGACCTTTTTTATTTATAAGGCAGTTATCTGAATTTGCCAAGAAAAGATTCAAAGCCCTCCTTTCGTAGAGCTTTGGAATTTAAATGAAGTGATAACTTAATTGTTCACAGCTTTTTTAAGATTTTCATCAATTTTATCAAGAAAACCTGTTGTAGAAAGCCATTTTTGTTTAGGTCCAATCAAAAGCGCGAGATCTTTGGTCATAAAACCTTCTTCAACGGTCTTAATACAAACTTCTTCTAATGTTTTGGCGAAGTTTTTTAATTTCTCGTTGTTATCTAGTTTAGCACGGTGCGCCAGTCCACGTGTCCATGCGAAAATAGATGCGATAGAATTTGTTGATGTTTCTTCGCCTCTTTGATGCTGACGGTAATGGCGTGTTACTGTGCCGTGTGCTGCTTCTGCTTCAACAATTTTACCATCTGGTGTCATAAGAACAGAGGTCATGAGACCAAGGGAACCAAAGCCTTGAGCAACAATATCAGATTGAACATCACCATCATAGTTTTTACATGCCCATACATAGCCCCCTGACCATTTAAGTGCAGAAGCAACCATATCATCAATGAGGCGGTGTTCGTAATATAATTTACGGTTTTCAAATTCAGTTTTGAATTCCGTATCAAATATTTCTTGAAAGATATCTTTAAAACGACCATCGTAAGTTTTTAGAATGGTATTTTTTGTTGAAAGATAAACTGGAACATTCCGTTGTAGTCCATAATTAAAGGATGCGCGGGCAAAATCACGAATTGACTCGTCAAGGTTATACATAGCCATAGCAACCCCTGCGCTTGGGGCATCAAAAACATCATGTTCAATAACTTGATTGTCATCACCTACAAATTTAATACTTAATTTCCCTTTTCCTGGAAATTTAAAATCTGTTGCCTTGTACTGATCACCAAAAGCGTGACGTCCGATAATAATTGGCTTTGTCCAGTTAGGAACAAGGCGAGGGACGTTTTTACAGATAATGGGTTCGCGAAAAATGACTCCTCCTAAAATATTGCGAATTGTGCCATTAGGTGATTTCCACATTTTTTTTAGGTTAAATTCTTTAACGCGTGCCTCATCAGGTGTGATGGTTGCACATTTTATACCAACCCCATATTTTTTGATAGCATTGGCAGAATCGATTGTTACCTGATCATTGGTTGCATCACGATTTTCGACGGAAAGATCATAATATTTGAGATCAATGTCGAGATAGGGATGGATTAATTTATCTTTGATATATTTCCAGATGATACGGGTCATCTCATCCCCATCAAGTTCAACAACGGGGTTTTCTATTTTGATCTTTGCCATTAGAAGTCCTTTTTTTTTAAGCGATACTACTTTATAGCACTTTCAAGTTTATAATGAAAAGTAAAAACAAGGGAAAAAAGCATTCAAATATGAGCTTTTAGAATATATTATCAATTTTTAGAATATATTATCAATAGAGTGTAAATTTTGTTGGAGGGTTTAATTTTTGAATAGAAGTTTTTTGAAAAGAAGTGATGTGTTTGCAAATCTATAATTATTCTATGATTGATGAAGAATCTGTTTAATAGATAAGGTAGTTAGATCACTGGGGGCAGGGATTATGCATTTTTATTATCAGAGTTTCCATTTAATAAGTTGATCGTATTCTAAATTATAGTTTCTTGATTTGTTGTGTTAGGTGAATAAGAATCTATTTTTATATCGCATTTCAATTCTAAGATTACGGTCTGCTTGTTTATAGAAAAGTTTAATGTGATGCACAGGCACTGTAATTAGAAATGCTTCATATAAAATGCGTTTTGGGGTAAATTTCAGTTTTGAAGGTTGGAAGAAACGTATAAATGATGTGGCTGGTTTTAATTTAAAAATTAACGGTATACGCAAGAATATGGCTTATAAACTCACCGGATCACGAGCTAGAACCCTCTAATTTTTATATTTTATCGATTTTTATTGTTATTAACTGTGCGCAGTAAAACACTATCCTCGAAATGCAACAAAGAAATCAGTTATCTAATGATTCTTGTATCTTTTTTACGAAGAGATCCCTTTAAAAATCTTATTCCCTCGTTTTTATTTATGCATTCCTCATTTTTTAAAATACGAATAAAATGAATGTATTACACATAGAAAAAAAGATGATGGTACGCCCAAGGGGAATCGAACCCCTGTTTCCGCCGTGAAAGGGCGATGTCCTAACCGCTAGACGATGGGCGCAAACCATTGATGAGGCTTATAGAGAGGATCTTTTTACTTCGCAAGCCCTCTGTGTCATTTTTTTTGAAAAAAGTGTGTTTTATTGAATAATTTTTGAGCAATTCCTGTTTGGATTGTTTCTTTTCAGTTTGAGTAGTAGGAAAAAATGATCAAAACATTATTTTAAATGTGTTTATTTTTTGCATATTTTATCGTTTGTTATCTTTGCTTGCACATGAGAATATTATTTAACTTGCTTGAAAGAGCCTTTATACAGAAGATTTCTCATTTGAACTTATCATAAAGCAAAAAACTGTATAATTTATGAAGTAAAAAGACAATATTTATTACCAAATAAACAAATAATACCAATCATACAAAAGTTTTTTGAGGCATAAGCCATAGCTTAGTTTCAGTTTTAAAAATATAAATAGATTCTGTATGATGAAAATGAAAATATTAAAGCAATTTTTACAGAATATATTAAAAATATTTTTCTTATCTTTACTTTTACATGTTTATAAGGAAATTAAAATTAAAACCCCTTCATTTGTTCCCTCAAATGTTGAGAAGGTTATTTATTTGAAAATGAATTAGCATGGGTAAAGGGTAGATTGAGGTTTTTGTCATTTCAATTCGCTAGTTTTTCAAAGGGGTGGCAGTAAGTTTAGGTAAAATATTTGAGTTTTGCAAATTTATTCTCCATATTTATAACATTTCAGAATTATGGTGTGCACATATTAAGTCTTGTTTTTTACTTTAATGTAAGGTTCTATTTTGATATATAAGTGCATTAAGATTTTTGCATTAAAGATTTATATTTCAAACTATGGAATGGTAGGAAGAAATGTGTTATTATTTACTGATCTACTTTGTTTTATCCATTCTCTTAATTTATCATATGAAAGAATGTTTTTTGTTCCGTATTTGTTAATTTAGAAGAGATGTTTTTATTCTTTCTTACTAAGTCCTTAATATTCTTTAACTTGTTATTGATTATTTTTTAGAACTTTTCTTTATGGCAACTTGCATTTATCAGTTTTACAGATTTTTATTCTGAATTAGATATTTTATAAAGATTCTGAAATCTTTGAAGACAATAAATATTATATTTTTAGGAATGTTGATTGAACAAGCGGGGATAATTCTATTGGAGAACATGAAGTGAATAGAGCGGAGTATTTCTTTTGTTCTTATGGATGTAAGTACTCTTTGTGTTGATTGGCACATCATTTAAACGATTTTTCAGTGAAGATAGGGATCAGTGGTTAATAATGGCAGAAGCTTTAAAAGTTGGTGTTGCGGGACTTGGTACGGTTGGTACTTCAGTTGTTCGAGCTCTATGTGAAAAAGCGAATAGTTTAGCTTGTCAATGTGGGCGATTTATCAAAGTCGTTGCTGTTAGTGCGCGCGATAAAAACCGTAATCGTGGAATTGATCTCAGTGATATAAAATGGTTTGATTCAGCTGTGGAGTTGGCTGCTTCTAATGAGATTGATGTTTTTGTAGAGTTAATTGGTGGTGAATTGGATGTGGTGTACACCGCTGTTAAGAGAGCGCTTGAGGCGGGACATCATGTTGTAACAGCCAATAAAGCCCTTCTTGCTCGACATGGAGTAGAGCTGGCTATAATTGCAGAAAAAAAAGGTATTTTTCTTCATTTTGAAGCAGCTGTTGCAGGGGGAATTCCTGTTATCAAAGCAATGAGAGAATCACTTGTCAGTAATCACATATCTCGAATTTATGGTATTCTCAATGGAACCTGTAATTATATATTAACACGCATGTTTACGGAAGGTCTTTCATTTAAAGATTGTTTAGCAGATGCACAGAGACTTGGGTATGCTGAAGCAGATCCAAGTTTTGATATTGAGGGAAATGATACTGCTCATAAATTAGCTTTGTTGACAAGCTTGGCATTTGGAACAGCTGTTTCGTTAGATGATGTTTATGTTGAAGGAATTCATAATATTTCGCAAATTGATATTCGAGCAGCTGATGAATTAGGGTATCGGATTAAGCTTTTAGGGGTTGCATTAAAAACGGATTCTGGAATAGAGCAACGCGTTCATCCGACAATGGTACCAACATCTTCAATGATTGCACAGATAAATGGCGTAACCAATGCTCTTTCTATTCAAAGTGATTTATTAGGTGAATTACTGTTTTCTGGTCCTGGCGCCGGAGGAATGGCAACAGCATCAGCCGTTATTGGTGATTTGGCTGATATAGCAAAAGCGCGTTCTGGTTTTCAGTATGCACCTGTTTTAAGACGTCCAGCATTAGAACTTACTCCTCATAAAAAAGCACGTATTTCTCATCATGCAGGGGGTTATTTTATTCGTTTAAATGTTCATGATCGTACTGGTGTTTTTGCCGCGGTTGCAAGGCATATGGCTGATAATCACATCTCATTGGAGTCGATTGTTCAAAGATCTTTTGTAGAAGATCAAATTGAAAAAACAATTATTTTAATTACGCATGAAACAACAGAGGTGAATGTACGACAGGCACTTGCAGAAATTGAAAAAGATGGACATCTTGTTGCAAAATCTCAATTTATTCGTATTGAGCCTATGGCAGAGAATTGATAACTTTCTTGATAATGACAAAAAGGCAAGCTTGAGTTCTTTTGTCTCTTGTGGAAAATTTTCATCTTTGCCAAAAACTTTATTCTTAGTATTTAATAAGGACTCATATTTTTTCTGGTATTCATTCGGTAGGATTTTTTCATATGCCCACAACTCAGAAGATTTTAAATGGACTTGATCGTATTTTGACGCTTGAATTGGTACGTGTTACTGAACGTGCTGCTGTTGCTGCTGCACGCTGGCGCGGGCGTGGCGATGAAAAAGCTGCGGATCAGGCTGCTGTAGATGCAATGCGGCAGGAACTTAATCGATTGCCTATTGATGGTACAGTGGTGATTGGTGAAGGTGAGCGGGATGAAGCGCCTATGCTTTATATTGGAGAAAAAGTAGGTCTTCAAAGTGGATTGGCGATCGATATTGCACTTGATCCATTAGAGGGAACAACACTTTGTGCTAAAAATATTGCCAATTCTTTGGCAGTAGTTGCAATTGCTGAAAAAGGTAATCTCCTTTACGCTCCTGATGTTTATATGAAAAAAATTGCTATTGGTCCTGGTTATCCAAAGGGAGTAGTAGATATAGATGCTTGTCCTACCGATAATATCCATGCTCTTGCGAAGGCTAAAGGAGTGGCTGTTAATCAGATTGTTGTTTGTATTATGGATAGGCCTCGTCATGAAAAATTAATTAATGAAGTACGAGCGACAGGGGCATCGATTCGCTTGATTGGGGATGGAGATGTTGCTGCTGTTATTGATACAACTGATCCAGAAGAAACAGGTATTGATATCTATATGGGGATTGGGGGAGCACCTGAAGGTGTTTTAGCTTCTGCTGCTTTGCGCTGCATTGGAGGACAGATGCAAGGTCGTTTGCTGCTAGATACAGAAGAGAAAATTGCTCGTGCAGCTAAAATGGGGATTAGTGATCCCAATAAAGCTTATACAATGGAAGAAATGGCAAAGGGTGATGTTTTGTTTGCAGCAACAGGGGTGACAGATGGCAATATGCTTTCTGGTGTTAAATTTACATCTCGTTACATTCAAACGGAAACTCTCGTAATGCGCTCCCATACGGGTACAGTCCGTAATATTAAAGCGCAGCATAGAGATCATTCAAAATTTGATTAATGTTTTCTTTTTTCGTCATTAAAAATAGAGGGAGTTTTTTAGGAAATACGCTTCCATGAATCTATTTTCATGGAAGCATTTATAGATATGAGAATATCTTATTATTATGAGAGCTGGACAGAATGAACCCAGCCATTTTTATCTTCTATGTTCCCTTTTTGAAGGCCAACCAATTGTGTACGAAGCTGCTTTGTAACTTCTCCAACTGTTTCATTTCCAATAATAAATTCTCCCCCTTTATATTTAAAACGACCAATTGATGTGACAACGGCAGCTGTACCACAAGCAAAGACTTCTTTAAGGTGTCCACTCTTTGCATCTTCTTGAAGCGCTGCAAAAGAATAAGGACGCTCTTCTATTTTTAATCCCATTTGTTGAGCTAATCTTAAGATTGAATCACGAGTTATCCCTGGAAGAATAGTGCCGTTAAGCGCAGGGGTTACAAGTGTACTATCTGCCATAATAAAGCAGACATTCATACCACCAAGTTCTTCAATCCATTTATGTTCAATCATATCAAGAAAGAGTACTTGGCTACAATTATTTTGCGTTGCACACTTTTGTGCCAGTAAGCTTGCTGCATAGTTTCCGCCACATTTTGCAGCGCCTGTGCCCCCTGGACCAGCGCGGCTATAATCTGTTTCAATCCATACACTGACAGATTTTTCTTCTCCTTTGAAATAGGATTCAACTGGAGAGGCTATGATACAAAAAAGATATTCTTGAGAAGGGCGGACTCCCAAAAAGTTTTCATTGCCAAACATAAATGGACGGATATAGAGGCTAGCGTTGGGATGATCAGAAACCCATTTTTGATCAATTTTTACTAATTGATGAACGGCATCCAGAAAAATATCTTTTGGCAATTCTGGCATAGCTAAACGCCTCGCTGATTCTATAAAGCGTTGTGCATTGGCATCAGGACGGAAGAGCAAGATGCGCCCATCTTTTGCTCGATATGCTTTTAAACCCTCAAAAATTTCCTGTCCGTAATGTAAAACGGTACTTGCAGGGTTAATTTCTAAAGCTTTGTATTGAGAAATGATGGCATTATGCCAGCCTTTGTCTTCAGTCCATTGAATAGTACACATGTGGTCTGTAAAAAATTGACCAAAACCGGGATTTTTTAAAATTTCTTCACATTTTTCTTCTGACAGAGGAGATGGGTGTTTTTCTATTTTAAAGGGAAGCGACGATATAGGAGATTTCATAAAAAACCTTTTGAGTATGTTTCATTTTTATTAATAAAAATAATGAGATATTTTGATCACAACTCTATTATTAACAAAACCTTTGTGTCAATGTTTTATTATAAAACACAAAGAGGTTTATTATAGAATTCAAAGGCTATTATAGATATTTTAATTCTACTCTCGCCTCTTTTTCTCAACTTTATAAAGTAAGCTGGAACTTTTTTCTATAATTATCGTTTTCTCAAAATAGGTATCTGAATAATTTCATATATGCATATTGTCTAGAAATTAAAAGGTAAGGGAATTGAGAAAAGGAATCTACTATGATTGATAAAAATTATCACACATATGAAGAACGTATGGCAGCAGAAAGAAGAGATAGTGAACAACGTGTTTCAATTGCTAAGGGTATTTTTGCTATTCTTCTTGCGGTCGTTATTATCTGGTTTGTTTTTGGTTTTTTAGGATCTTTTTTTGCAAAATCTCCTGAACATAGTTCGCGTTATAATACTCCAGAAACAAGCCAAAGCGTAACAACGCCCAAAAAAGATTTAAATTCGCTTCCTTCTGTACCTTATACTTATAAGGGTACGTAGTGATTTTTTCATAAATATAATCTTTTAGATAGGACGCAAATCGACGTAGATTAAAGAATAAAGTCAGAACAAAGACATAAAAAAGATTAGACGATTTTAATTTCTGAAGTTTTTGATAAGTAATTAAATGGTATGGAAATAAATAATGCAACGGTTTTAACAACCGTTGCATTATTGGTTTAGCGTGTGATGAAGCAACTTCCTCCAGAACTTTTAATGGATTCACAAAGGATTATGGCTTCATTACGGTCTTGTGTTTGAATCCGAACACGGTAATAAGTACCTTTTCCTGGTATAAAAGCGGGTTGAATATTTAAAGAACGGGCACCGATAAGGAATCCAAATTTAGATTTCATATTTTTTAAAGAACTTCTAGCTAGCTCATGCGTTGGCTGAGATGCAAGTTGTACGTAATAACTTTCTGAATTTTGTGCTGCGACTCTGTTTGGTGATGTGGGGCGAGATGCGGCGGGTGTTTCAACTTGTGTATTTCTTTCTGCATGAGAAGGAATAGGGATAAATTTTTCTTCAATATTTGAGCTAGAAGTATTTTCTGCGATTATTTTATCAATATTATTTTTGAGATCAAGGTCTATTTCTTGATTGTTTATATCCGAATCATGCGACGAAACAAGGGACGAATCTTGAAGTTCATTAGGAGTTTGATCAATGTTTTCTTCAGATTGAGCAGCAGTTTTGCTCTTTGTTTGATGTACGGGAGCTAGTGTAACTGTACCATCTTGATTTACAATAACAGTTTGTACTTCTTGCGTGGGAATAGTATGGTTTATGGCTTCTGTGACTGCATCTTCAACATCAGATTCATTTAAAGAAGAAGATGAAGCGTTTGAAGATTCTTCAGGATTTAATTCTTTTAAATTTTCAGGTTGTTCAGAGTTATCAATAAGAAATTGTTGTGTGTTTTCTTGTTTTTCATTTTGTTCAGTTGTTTGTTTATAGATATCTAAATTATGTGCAACATCATTTTTCGGTTCAGTTGTTTCTGGTTTGAATTTAAAAGGAGCATTATCAGCGTGGATAATGATCGTTTCTTCATTTTTTTGTGATGGCATAAAAAAGTGCGAATAACCAGCAAATCCAATTCCTATTAAAATAAGTATAAAAATACCTTTAATGAAAGTTTTACCAAAAATAAAACTTTTTAAGGGAGGAGGAGCTGGTGGATGCGTGGGAACTTCATTTGAGCTTGTGTATGATGAATTCTCGCTAAAAGGGGGAAAATTATATTCCATATTGGCAGAAGAAAAATAGTCGGAATTTTGTTCTTTAGAGTTTATATAAACACCTTCTTTTGAATTTTGCATAGACTGATAAAAAACCTCACTAAAAACCTCATTTTTCTGTTGTTTTTGAGAAAAATTATCCGTTGGGACATTTCCTACATTAAGTACATCAGCAAATTCTTCTTCTAAACCACCACTAGTTGGCACATCATATTCTGGCGCTTCATACGGGACTTCTGGAACCATAATAGGGCCAGTTTTTTCTACGATTTCCTCTGAAAATTTATAAGTATTAACATTGGGAGGGGGAGTATCTCTGTGCGTATAGTTATGGGCAAAAAAGCCATCCGTTTGTTTTGTATTCAAAGAGGCTGATGAGGAAAGAAACTCATCTGAATTATTTTCATTATATGAAATTTCTCTATTTGGGTTAGAGGTACCTTCGGTGTTATTGATGTATTGGGCTTGAGCCTCATTATATATTGGAACTTTTTCGCTATAAGTTTCTTGTTGTGAAGGGTTTTCTTCAAAAAAATGGGGATAATTGGTTGTATGATCCTCTTGTGAAGCCCCCTTTAAATAAGATTGTCTATCAACTGGTGGAGAATCCAAAGGTGAGGAGAATGTACTTTTTGTTTGATTTCTTGCAGTGTTTTGTCTTTCTGACATAAGGTTAGAAGATGAGAAAAACTCATTTGCCTCTGTAGAAGAGGAGATATCAGGATAAGAAGAGGAGACATCAGAATAATCTTTTTTGATCCAATTTTCTTGATCAGCTGAAATTTTATAGGGATGGTTTACAGGAGTGTCATAGAGGTTTTGATTGTCATCATAAGTTTGTTGTATATTCGTAGTTTTAGGCTGTTGTGAATTTGTTTGTGAAAACCGATTGGTTTGTTCAACAGATTCTGGAATCTCTTTCTTATTTTCGCGCCTTTCAGATTTATCAAAAAAGAAATTTTCTGATTCTGATCGTGAAATAAGATTACTTTTTTTAAGAAACGGATCAGCACTGGTTGCTGTTGTTTTCTGTTGAGGGGATTGATTCTTTGGGATTGGTAATGGAGAAAGCTCATCTAAAATTTGTTCTTCATCATGACTGCTAGGTGAAGAATATTTCTCTTCAGATAAATTATTTTGTTTTGAATGGTTGAAAGAAACAGTTTGTGCAATATCTGAGGCTGTTGCGTTGCTGGTTGCATGCAAGTCCCATTGTTTTTTTTGATCATCAAACGGTAAGTCATGTGCTAAATTATTTTCAAGTTCCTCTTCTAGAAAGGACAAATCAAAATCATCATCATGGGATGATGTTTCGGGGTGAGATGTTGATCGATCTGTCTGTAAAGAAGATTGCTCATTTTGGTTTCCGCTTTGTTTGTGCGGATTAAAAATGCGCGTAAGCCTTTCCAAAGGATCATGGTGTTCATGATCGTGTTTTGTTTCGTGTAGATTTTTGCGATCGTTATCGCTCATAGCTTTTCTCACATGGTGATTTGCATCTGCGTGCAATCAATGGTTGATTTTGATTTGTTATATTAAAATTATAAATTTTCCCCCTCTCATGCAAGGATACATGAAAAAGTTTATCAATAGAGTACCTATTGTATGTATTTATAGAACTTTTTCAACGCATTTCTATTGGTGCTTCGACTCCTATGATGGTAAGTCCTGATGATAAAATATTGATAACAGCTTGTATCAGCCCCAATCTTGCAAAGGATAACTCTTTATCATCAGGTTGAATAAAGCGTAAATTGAGATTTTCACTCCCTTTATTCCAATGGGTGTGAAAGCTGGAAGCAAGGTCATAAAGATAAAACGCTAATCGATGCGGTTCCTTATGAACGACGGCCTGTTCAATGATACGTGGATATTCAGAAAGTTTGCGTATTAACAATATTTCATGGTCATCTGTTAATCGATGAAGATGGGCGATTAATGTATCATTTGAAAAGCTTTTAATATGAAGCGCTTCTTGTGCTTGACGAAAGACTGAGTGACAACGTGCACTTGCATATTGTACGTAAAAGATGGGGTTATCTTTTGATTGTTCTGTTACTTTTGCAAAATCAAAATCAAGAGGTGCTTCACACTTACGGTATAGCATCATAAAACGCACAGGATCACGCCCAACCTCTTCGACAACATCGCGTAGAGTGACAAAAGATCCTGCTCTTTTTGACATGCGTACAGGATGACCGTTGCGAAAAAGTTTTACCAATTGACATAAGAAGACGCTTAATTTAGCTTTATCCCCAGAAATTGCTTTTGCCATTGCCTCTAGCCTCTTTACATAGCCAGCATGGTCTGCGCCTAGAATATAAATCATTTCATCAAAATGACGATTAAATTTATCCCGAAAATAAGCAACATCAGCAGCAAAATAAGTGTAAGAACCATCAGATTTGACTAAAACACGGTCTTGGTCATCACCAACATTTGTTGAATGGAACAAAGTTTGTTCACTTGGTTCCCAATCTTCTGTATTTTGTCCCTTGGGAGGGGGGAGTTTTCCTTTGTAGATATAACCATTTAAAGTGAGGTCGTTGATGGTGTTACGAATGGCGCGTGCATTATCTGCATAAAGCATTCGCTCAGAAAAAAAGATATCATGATAAATATTAAGAGCAGCCAAATCTTCGCGAATCATGGTCATCATTGCATGAATTGCACGTTCTTTTACAAGAGATAAGGCTTCATCTTTATCCATCGTGAGGAGTTGATCCCCAAACTCTTGAGCAAGCGATTGTCCCAATGGTATCAAGTATTCTCCAGGATAGAGCCCTTCTGGAATTTCATTAATTTCTTGTCCAAGAGCCTCACGATAGCGCAATAGTACAGAGTGGGCGAGCACTTCGATTTGTTGACCAGCATCATTGATATAATATTCTTTCGTAATGTTATAGCCCGTAAATTGCAGCAAATTGGAGAGAACATCTCCAACAACCGCTCCGCGGCAGTGTCCTACATGCATTGGTCCTGTCGGATTTGCTGAGACATATTCAACATTGACGCGTTTTCCTTGTCCCATTGGGATACGACCATAAGAAGTGCCTAATTCAAGCATGGATTTTATAGCATCTTGCCAAAATAATTTTGTAAGCTTTATGTTTATAAAACCAGGACCGGCAACATCTATACTTTCGATAGAGGAATCATTTTTAAGAAGTTCTATGATTTTATCTGCAAGTGCACGTGGATTCATTCCAATAGATTTTGCAAGCACCATAGCAGCATTGGTTGATAAATGACCATGGGAGGAATCACGCGGAGGATCAACAGTAATTTTTGATAAATCTAGATCTTCTCCATTTTTTCCTTTTATATCAGATGATTCAATTGATCTCTTAATTTTTTTTTCGAAGTTTTTAAAGATATTCATATTTAGCTTCCATGATGATGCCAAAAGCCATTAAACGAAATTATCTGTATGGTCAAATAAACGGTGATATTCACGTAGAGCGTAGTGATCTGTCATGCCTGAAAGAAAGTCAGCAATCAAACGTGCTAACTCTTGATTTTTTAAGTGCATTGTTTTGCTCTGCCAACTTTCAGGTATTGTATTTGGATTTTCATAATAACAATTGAATAATTTTTGTACAATGCATTTTGCTGCATTGCGACGACTAAGAACTTGTTCATGGTAGTAAAGATTTTTAAATAAAAAGTTTTTTAGTTCTTTTTCATAAACGGTCATTGTCGGTGAAAAGGTGACAATAGTTTGTTTTGCTTGGTGAATATCGTTTATGCTTGTTGGTTTGATGCACGCTAAATTTTCTTGTGATTGTTTGATAACATCTTCAACCATGGTTGTTATTTGTCTTCGTACAAGTGTGTAACCGCGACGCGCTTGGTCGAGGTGGGGATGCTCATCTGTTATATCTTTTAATATTGCTGCTGTTAGTGAAACATGTTCAAATTGATCGAGTGTTAAAAATTGCGAACGTAGACCATCATCAATATCATGCGCATTGTATGCGATATCATCTGCAATAGCAGCACATTGCGCTTCTAGTCCTGCAAAACAATCGAGTGCAAGGTCTTGCTCTGCATTGTATTGTAAAATATCGATAGGAACCTCCTTATTCTTCGCGTGAGGACCTAAAAGGGGACCATTATGCTTTACAAGTCCTTCGAGGGTTTCCCATGTAAGGTTAAGTCCATCGAAATTTGCATAACGCTGTTCTAGTTTTGTGACAATGCGTAATGCTTGTGCATTATGATCAAAGCCGCCATAATGTACCATGGCTTCATTAAGTGCATCTTCTCCAGCATGGCCAAAGGGCGTGTGTCCAAAGTCGTGAACAAGGGCAATGGCTTCGGCAAGGTCTTCATCAAGGCACAGGGCACGGGCTAATGTTCTTGCAATTTGAGAGACCTCTATGGAATGGGTTAGGCGAGTACGATAATGATCGCTTTCATCAGCAATAAACACTTGCGTTTTATGTTTAAGACGTCGAAATGCATTAGAATGGATAATACGATCTCTATCTCGTTGAAAAGGTGAGCGTGTGGTGCTCATCGTTTCATGGAATAATCTACCACGGCTTGTTTGCGGATGAGCACTGTACACTGCTCGAGATTGGTAATTGAAGTTGATATTGCCTATATCCATTGCAAGCTGCCCATTATCATTTTAAAATTGAGAGTGGTTTATGACAAATAAACTTCTCTTTGAGTATGGGATACTCTTTCTTGATGGTTTAATGCAAGGATATATAAAATGAATGTGAAAATTTCAGATGTTGCTGCCCAAAAAATTGCACAGATACTTTTGCGTGAACCCGATAAAATAGCATTACGTATTTCTGTTGAAGGTGGTGGGTGTTCTGGTTTTTCTTATAAATATGACTTGGTTTCTGACATGTGTAAAGATGACCTCGTTCTCAAAAAAAATGGGGCAGTTGTGTTTATTGATTTACTATCACTTCCTTTCATGGAAGGAGCTGAGATTGATTTTGTTGATGATCTTATGGGGCAGTCTTTTCAAATCCACAATCCCAATGCTGTTTCATCATGTGGTTGTGGTGTAAGTTTTTCAATCTAAAATGATGGCTTTGTGATATTGTTTCTTGAAAAAAATATCATGTTGGTCAACAATGTGAAAATGGGTATTCTTATAAAAATAGTGCACCGATGTGTATGGTTGTGCGTGGTGCTTACTTTATTGATCTGGAGTCACTGTGCTTTTTCTGAAGAAGAAGGGCAAGATCAGCAGCAGGGACAATCAAGGAGTTTTATTGTAAAGTCTCAAGAGCAGGGAAAAGAAAATTTAGCATCTCAAACACAACTCATTTTGAATGCTCGATTAACAAATAGTCATCCGGGTATTGAAAAAGGGCTTGTCTGGCGGGTTTATGCCCCTATTTTAGGGATTGATAATAAATTACCATTAGTGGCAATCCATAAGGGGGGAAGTGCACGTTTTGATCTCGAACCAGGAAGTTATCTTGTTCATGTCTCATTTGGTCATATGAGTGCTGTGCGCCATATTCGCCTAGAAAATGGACAGAGTCTTGTAAAAAACTTTAATCTTGAGGCTGGTGGTGTCATTTTAAATGCAACACTGCTTAATGGTGTAATGAATGAAAAGGAATTACGTTTTACCATTTATGAGGATGAAAAAGAAAATGATGATACGGGGGTGATTTTATCAAATGTTAAACCCCAATCAGTTGTACGTTTAAAAGCTGGACGCTACCATGTTGCTTCCCATTATGGTTCTATTAATGCGACGGCTCGTTCCGATATTCAAGTGGATGCTGGTAAAATGACAGAAGTTACCCTTGAACATCAGGCTGCTCAGATTGTCTTAAAGCTGGTACGACAAGAAGGAGGGGAAGCGCTTGCAGATACAAGTTGGTCTCTTGCCAATGATTCTGGTGATATCGTTTATGAAACAGTTGGTGCTTATGTTTCACTCGTGTTAGCGGAGGGAGAGTATATTGCAATTGCTAAAAATAAAGATAAAATCTATCAAAAAGTTTTTTCAGTCGTTTCTGGTCATGATGAAGATATAAGTGTGGTGGCGAATGAGCAAAATATGCAACGAATTGATGAAGATGTGGATTGATCGTTGTTCATGGGGGTAAACTATGATGAGAGACGGGGTATGAGTTTTGATTGAAATTTCAACAGTTGGTGTGTTTTTTGCTGGGGCACTCTCTTTTTTGTCGCCCTGTGTTTTGCCATTAGTTCCTCCTTATTTGTGCTATATGGCAGGTGTTGGTATTGATGATTTTCGTTCAGAAAATCGTGATGAGAAAGTCTTTATACGGTGGGCTTTATTGTCTTCTGTTATTGCTTTTGTTCTCGGGTTTACGACTGTTTTTGTTGCTTTAGGTGCCAGTGCTAGCACAATTGGGAAATTCATTGGTTATTATCGTGATTGGTTCGCCCTTGCTGCTGGAATTGTCATTATTATTTTTGGTTTAAATTTTTTGGGGATTTTCAAGATCGCTTTTTTATTTCGTGAAGCGCGTTTTCAGACCAAAAAAACACCTGCTGGTCCTTTAGGCGCGTATATTATTGGGTTAGCTTTCGCTTTTGGTTGGACACCGTGTATTGGCCCCATTTTAGGCCCTATTATAACGCTTGCTGGAACAAAAGAAACTGTGGGAGAGGGAGCTGTTCTATTAGCGGTTTATGCATTAGGTCTTGCTATTCCTTTTATGTTGGCAGCTTTATTTTCGAGCAGTTTTATGCGATTTTTAGGAGCTTTTCGTATTCATTTAGGAAAAGTTGAAAAAATTATTGGTGTTTTTCTTATTCTTACAGGGATTTTGTTTTTAACAGGCTCTATGCAGGATCTTTCATTTTGGCTTTTAGAACATTATCCTTCGTTGAGTTATATTGAAGATATTCGTTGGCACGATATTATGAATTTTTTTGGATTTTCTCGTTAGTCTTATGTGTTTTTATGGTTAGAAGTTGTCTTTCTATTGTTCTTGCTGCAGGTGAAGGGACACGCATGAAATCGTCTCTGCCTAAGGTACTTCATAAAATTGCTGGATTGCCTCTTATATGCCATGTTCTAAAACAAATAGAATTGGCAGGCTCTTCACAATTAGCAGTCGTTGTGGGATTTGGTGCTAAGGAGGTTACGCACGTTGTTCAGTCATTTGTAAAAGATGCGATGATTTTTGAACAAAAAGCGCGTTTAGGAACAGCTCATGCTGTTTTATCTGCTCGTTTAGCTTTGCAAAAGGAAGTGGATGATATTCTCATTGTTTTGGGGGATACGCCTCTCATTCAGCAAGATTCATTGCACCAAATGCGTGCACAGCTTGCTGATGGAGCAGATGTTGTTTTTGCAGGTTTTCATACCCAAAATCCAACAGGTTATGGGCGTCTTCTCGAGAAAAATGGTCAATTGATCGCAATTGTAGAAGAAAAAGACGCTAGCGATGAAGAAAAAAAGATTTCTTTTTGTAACGGTGGAATACTCGCTATGCGTGGAAAACATGCACTTTCTCTTTTAGAGAAGGTTGGTAATAACAATGTGAAAAAAGAATATTATTTAACAGATATTGCTGCTCTTGCAACACGCGAAGGATTAGATGTGCGTGTTGTTGAAGTTCCTTTTGAAGATATTGTAGGAATTAATAACAGTCTTGAGCTTTCTGAGGCTGATTCTTTGTGGCAAAAACGTAAAGCGCGCGATTTAATGTTATCGGGTGTTACACTCTTAAAACCAGAGACACTCTATTTTTCTTATGATACAGAAATTGAACCAGGGGTTGTGATAGAACCAAATGTTTATTTTGGATTAAGCGTGAAAGTACAATCTGGTGCTGTTATTCATGCATTTAGTTATCTCGAGGGTGCTGTGGTTGGTAAGGATGCACAGATTGGTCCCTATGCACGTTTGCGTCCTGGAACAGAGTTGGCGAAGTCCGTAAAGATTGGAAATTTTTGTGAAGTCAAACAAGCTAAGGTAGGAGAATCTTCTAAAATCAATCATTTAAGTTATATTGGTGATGCCGAAATTGGTGCACATACCAATATTGGAGCCGGTACGATTACTTGCAATTATGATGGATTTAACAAATATAAAACCATGATTGGTGATTATGCTTTTGTTGGGTCTAATACGGCACTTGTTTCCCCATTAGTAATAGGGGATGGCTCTTATGTTGCTTCAGGAAGTGTTATTACTGAAAATATTCCTATGAACAGTATGGCTTTTGGGCGTGCACGACAGGTTATAAAAGAGGGCTATGCGACAAAATTTCGAGAGCGCTTGTTAGAAAACAAACAGAAAAAATGATTATTTTCAGTCTATTCCTTTGTTTCGTGTGAATCTAACGATGGATAGGATGTTTATTCTTAAAGATTGCCGTACTCCATGTTTGAATTATTTTATTATTTATAGTTTTAAATAAAGGCTGTTGGATTGTTTTATAAGATTTAAATCTTAAGATGTGGGTTGGAGCTTTTTAATGTGTGGAATTATTGGAATTATTGGAAAGAGGTGTGTTACGTCCTCTTTGGTTGAGGGGTTAAAACGTCTTGAATATAGAGGGTATGATTCATCTGGGGTGGCAACAGTCCATAATGGGCATCTTTATCGTGTACGTGCTGAGGGGAAGCTTGTTTATTTAGAAGAAAAATTAAAAAAAACACCTCTTGAGGGAAGTTTAGGGATTGGTCATACCCGTTGGGCTACGCATGGAATTGCTGTTGAACGCAATGCGCATCCCCATGTGACTGAAAAACTTGCGATTGTTCATAATGGTATTATTGAAAATTTTGTAGAATTGCAAAAGGAACTCATAGAAGATGGTTATATCTTTGAAACAGAGACGGATACGGAAGTTATTGCACATTTAATAACGCGTGCATTAAAAGAAGGTCTTTCTCCGCAAGAAGCTGTACGTACCAGTTGGAAAAGGCTGCAGGGGGCTTTTGCTATTGTTCTTATTTTCGAAGGTGAAGATAACCTTATGATTGCGGCTCGTTCTGGTCCACCTCTGGCAATTGGTTATGGAAAAGATGAATTTTTTGTGGGGTCAGATGCGATTGCTTTGGCACCATTCGTTGATCATATTAGCTATATGGAAGATGGGGATTGGGCTGTTCTCACACGGGAAGGCGTCAAAATTTATGATGTATATAATCAACCGGTAAAACGTCCTGTGACAACATTACTTGAAGAGGCTTTATTGATTTCTAAGGGTAATCATCGTCATTTTATGCACAAGGAAATGTTTGAACAACCTGAAGTGATTTCTCATAATTTGGCGCATTATCTTGATCTTGGAAATTATGCCGTTCGATCATTTGAGAATTTGATTGATTGGAAAAATATTCATCGTCTCCTTTTTGCGAGTTGTGGAACGGCTTATTATTCAACCTTAGTTGCGCGCTATTGGTTTGAGAAATTTGCCGCTTTAAGTGTTGATAATGATGTTGCTTCGGAGTTTCGTTATCGTGAACCTCCTATAACGTCTGATGTGTTGTCGCTGTTTGTTTCTCAATCTGGTGAGACAGCTGATACATTGGCTTCTTTGCGTTATTGTCGTGAGCGGGGTGTAAAAACAGCAACAATTGTGAATGTAGAGCAATCAACAATGGCAAGGGAGGCTGATTTTATTCTCCCAACACTTGCCGGACCGGAAATTGGTGTTGCGTCAACAAAAGCTTTTACCTGTCAATTGGCAACGCTTGCTTCACTAGCACTTAGTGCTGCTAAACAACGTGGCTATCTCTCGGTTCAAATGGAACAGCAATTGGTTCAACAATTGGCAGAAGTTCCACGTATTTTAAATGAGGTCTTAAAATTAGAGAGCAAAATTGAATGTATTTGTCGTGATTTAGTGAATGCAAAAAGTGTTCTTTATCTGGGACGTGGGACTTCTTATCCGATTGCTTTGGAGGGAGCCCTTAAATTGAAAGAGCTTTCTTATATTCATGCTGAAGGTTATGCGGCGGGTGAGTTGAAGCATGGACCAATTGCTTTGGTGGATGAGACAATACCTGTTATTGTTGTTGCACCTTATGATCGGTGGTTTGAAAAAACTTTTTCTAATATGCAAGAAGTGGTAGCACGTAATGGTCGTATTATTTTAATAACCGATAAAAAAGGAGCAGAAGTAGCTTGTCTTAAGACTTTATCAACGATCACTTTGCCAGAAGTTCCAGAATTTATTTCTCCTATTATTTATGCACTCCCTGTTCAGTTAATCGCTTATCATACGGCTGTTTTATTAGGAACAGATGTCGATCAACCCCGTAATTTAGCAAAATCAGTCACGGTTGAATAAAAGTATATTTCTGAATCTTTGGGAGAATAATCAAGTGTAAGAAATTGATTTATAATGATAGCTTATTTTTTCCACTTTTCTCTGTTGAACGAGAATATCGGAGACGGGATTTTTCTTTCTAAATTCTTTACGATAAAATAAAAAATATTTTCTGACCTGTCAAAAAATGGATCAGCTATGTGAATATAATGATAGAAAAAGGCGCAATATTTCTTCTACTGTTTTAATGCAAGAATAATTTAGATTGAAAGAAAAGATGCTGTTGTTGGTTTGTCACTCTTTCATGAAGCATAAAGATGGTAAGGGATTGTATAGATTATTTATGGTTTATTCTAAGAGAGAAAATCGTATTTGAACAGAGAGGTATTTTAATTTTTTATTAGAGGGGCTTTGTTATCCTGCTCGCAAGAGGCGTGTAGCATCATCGTGTCCGAAAAGATAAAGCAGCAACTGTAAAGCTTGTCCTTGCTGAGAAGAAAGATGAGGATCGCGTTGTAAAAATAAACGAGCATCTTTTCTTGCCATTGACAAAAGATCGCTATGAACTGCAAGGTTTGCTATATGAAATTCAGGGACTCCGGATTGTTTGGTACCTAAAAGCTCTCCTTCGCCTCGCAGGCGCCAATCTTCTTCAGCGATTTCAAAACCATCTTCTGTATTGCGGATAATATTAAGGCGTGTTGCTGCTGTTTTAGTCAGTGGATCTTTATAGAGCAAAATGCAGGAAGATTTTTTATTGCCTCGTCCTACACGTCCACGTAATTGGTGCAATTGTGAAAGGCCAAAATGTTCCGCGTGTTCGATGATAATGATCGAAGCATCTGGAATATCTACTCCCACTTCAATGACGGTGGTTGCAACTAAAATACGTGTATTTCCACATTTAAAAGATGCCATAGCGGCTTCTTTTTCTGCTGTAGACATTTTTCCATGGATCATACCAACGTGTGCTCCAAAGCGTTCATGGAGAAATGTAAAGCGGTTTTCAATTG
Source organism: Bartonella sp. MR110HLJHH (assembly GCF_042194225.1). NCBI lineage: Bacteria > Pseudomonadati > Pseudomonadota > Alphaproteobacteria > Hyphomicrobiales > Bartonellaceae > Bartonella > Bartonella sp. MR110HLJHH. Next base: position 72,789 of record NZ_JBHIMQ010000005.1, read on the forward strand.
AAGTGAGATCAAGAACTGTCGATTCCTCCACTAAAGGACAAATCCAATAGAGCTTTTCTCCTTTTTCTAATGCAATTGCGATTCGCTCTATAAGCTCATGAAGACGTTTCAAAGAAAGCATTGCTGTTGTAATGGGTTGTCGTCCCATTGGTTTTTCTGTAATTTTAGATACATCCATATCACCAAAAGCTGTTAAGACAAGTGTGCGCGGAATGGGCGTGGCGGTCATAACCAGCATATCAGGTTTATTGCCTTTTTCTGTAAGAGCGATACGTTGATGGACACCAAAACGGTGTTGTTCATCGATAATGGTTAAGGCAAGATTGTTATAAGTGATGCTGTTTTGTATGAGAGCATGGGTTCCGATGATAATAGAAACTTGACCTGATTGAATATCATTCAAGATATTTGTCCGCAATTTCCCTTTTTCTCGTCCTGTTAAAAGAGTTGTTTGTAATCCGACTTTTTCGGCAAGAGGAGCAATGGTGGAAAAATGTTGCCTGGCAAGCACTTCGGTTGGTGCCATTAAAGCTGATTGTCCTGAATTTTCAGCAATTTGTGCCATTGCCATCAATGCAACAACAGTTTTTCCTGCGCCTACATCACCTTGAAGCAGTCTTAGCATCGGTTCTGGCGAAGCAAGATCCTTCGCGATATCTTCTACTGCTTTTTTTTGTCCGGTTGTGAGTTGAAAGGGGAGGACATTAAGCAATTTTTTAGTATAAATTCCTGTTGATGGTCGAGAAGTGCCAACAAGAGATTTGGTTTTCAAACGCACGAGTCCTAGCGCCAATTGACAAGCGAGCAATTCATCATAGGCAAGACGTTTGCGTGCTGTACTTTCTAAGGATAGATCGTTGGTATTAATGGGCGCATGGATACGGCGTAAAGCAACAGAAAAAGAAGAAAAATTTTGCTGCTTTTTCACATTTTCATCTATCCATTCTGGGAGGAGAGGAATAAAATCAAGAGCGTTTTGTATGGCGCGTCTTAGTGTCTTTGCAGTTAGTCCTGCAGTAGAGGGATAGACAGGTTCGATGAGAGGAATCTGATTTGATTGTTCGCTTGGAGCAATATAGTCGGGATGCGCCATTGAAAATTGCCCATTAAACCATTCAACTTTTCCTGATACAGTGACTTTTTTTCCTTCAGGGAGTTGTTTTTTTAGCCAAAGAGGCTGAGCGTGAAAAAAGACTAAATTTATTTTTCCTGTTTGATCATGGGCAATAACACGATAGGGGATTTTGTTGTGACCACGGGGCGGTGGTTGATGTTGATCGATGATAATTTCGAGTGTAACAGTGTCTCCTTCTGTTACACAAGCAATGTTGGGACGCATTCTGCGGTCTATGACGGAATGAGGCATTAATTGAAGAAGATCAATAAGAGTTGCTTCGCGTTGTGTAGGATTAACATTTAAGAGTTTGGTCAGTAAACCATAGACTTTAGGTGTAATACCAGAAAGAGTTCGAATAGAATTAAAAAGAGGGGTAAGAAGACTTGGAGGCATGAGCAAATTTAACCTGCTCTTTTTGTTTTTTCTAGACCTTTAGAAGAGCTTTTTGGGGATAAAGTTATAAAGAGGAGGTTGCTTTACTTACACATTGAATTTTAGGAAGAAAATTAATATTTAAAGATAAATACAATAAAAGGGAGCTAAAATTAAAGTGCTTAGATGAGCTATATTATTTTTCTTTTTATTTTAGCTGTTTATTTGCTGTGAATAGAAGCATTTTCTTGATATAATTCTCTTATAAATATTAATAAAATTGGGATATTGCTCCTATGTAGGATGATGAATTTATAGCTTTAAAGTTATGATAAACAGAAGTTTTTTTCTTTTATAAGGGGTGCTGTTTGGCATTTATTTTGTAGTGGGAAATTGTGAGAGTGGTAAAAAATAAAAATAAAATGCAAGAGAACAAAAATTCTCTTCCTCGCTTTATTCATTTGAGAGTGCATTCAGCTTATTCCTTGCTCGAAGGGGCTTTAAAAATCCCCCAAATTATTCAACAGACGATTTCAGATCATGCACCAGCGGTTGCTATTACCGATACCAATAATTTATTTGGTGCTTTGGAATTTTCACAGCATTGTCTTTCTCATGGGGTACAACCTATTATTGGTTGTCAGCTTACTGTTGATTTTTGTGATGAAAATGATCATTCACGTTTGGCTAAATGGCGTAATCCTTCTGATTTTTGCTCTATTGTTCTGTTGGCTGCTAGTGAAACCGGTTATGCTCATTTGGTTCGTCTTGTGAGCCGTGCTTATCTTGATAAATGTGATACTGATCCTCCTTATATTAAAGCTCATTGGTTGTCGGCACACAGTGAAGGAATAATTGTTTTAACGGGAGGCAAGGGAGGGCCTATTAATCTTTCTTTAGCAGAAGAGAAAAAAGAACATGCTGTTGAACGCTTAATTTATTTGAAAAAATCTTTTGCTGATCGTCTTTATGTGGAATTACAACGGCATGGCTCTTATGATCGGAGAGTAGAAGCTGATCTTATTGAATTGGCTTATGCGCATGAAATTCCTCTTGTTGCAACAAATGAAGCCTTTTTTCTGAAGAGAGAAGGGTATGAAGCGCATGATGCGCTGATGGCTGTTTCAGAAGGACAAATAGTCTCTAATCCAGATCGTAAACGTGTGACGCCAGATCATTATTTGAAGTCACAAGATGAAATGGTTACACTGTTTTCTGATCTTCCAGAAGCTTTAGAAAATAGTGTTGAAATTGCATTGCGTTGTCATATTGCCACGCCTCTTCGAAAACCGATATTGCCTCGTTTTATAGAACAATCTGCTAATTCAGAAAATACTTTAGAAGTAGAAGATAGTGAGTTGTTAAATCAGGCTAAAGCTGGTTTGAAGATGCGGCTTGAAACAATTGGATTAGCTGAAGGGTATACGATTGCAGATTATGAGCAGCGGCTTGATTATGAAATTTCAGTTATTACGCGTATGCAATTTTCTGGATATTTTCTTATCGTTTCAGATTTCATAAAATGGGCAAAGGTTCATGATATTCCCGTTGGACCAGGGCGGGGTTCTGGTGCTGGTTCACTTGTTGCTTATGCATTGACGATTACTGATGTTGATCCATTGCGGTTTTCTCTTCTCTTTGAACGTTTTCTCAACCCAGATCGTGTTTCGATGCCAGATTTTGATATCGACTTTTGTCAAGAGCGGCGCGAAGAAGTTATTCAATATGTTCAAAAAAAATATGGACGTGATCAAGTTGCTCAAATTATTACCTTTGGTAAGTTACAGGCACGTGCAGTTTTGCGTGATGTGGGGCGTGTTTTAGAGGTTCCTTATCGTCAGGTGGATTATCTTACAAAATTAATTCCTACCACGCCAGGAAGTCAGGTAGAATTGGCTGATGCTATTAAGGATGAACCTAAATTTGAAGAGGAAAAGAAAAAAGATCCCGTTGTTGGACGCGCATTAGATATAGCACTCCAGTTGGAGGGACTTTATCGTCATGCTTCGACTCATGCTGCTGGGATTGTTATCGGAGATCGTCCGCTTTGGGAGCTTGTCCCGATGTATCGTGATCCTCGTTCTGATATGCCTGTTACACAATTTAACATGAAATATGTTGAACAGGCAGGGCTGGTAAAATTTGATTTTCTTGGATTAAAAACGCTTACTGTTTTGAAAATGGCAGTCGATTTTGTTGCCAGAAAGGGGATTAAAATAGATTTATCAAATATCCCTCTGAATGATGAAGCAACCTACGCTATGATGGCACGTGGTGAAACGGTTGGCGTGTTTCAGGTGGAAAGTTCTGGTATGCGCAAGGCGTTGATTGGAATGAAGCCAGACCGTATTGAAGATATTATTGCGCTGGTCGCACTTTATCGTCCAGGTCCAATGGAGAATATTCCAACCTATAATGCACGCAAACATGGGGAAGAGGAAATTGCTTCTATTCATCCTAAAATAGATCATCTGATCAAAGAAACACAAGGTGTTATTGTCTATCAAGAACAGGTGATGCAGATTGCTCAGGTGCTTGCTGGCTATTCGCTTGGAGAAGCCGATTTATTACGTCGTGCTATGGGGAAAAAAATTCATGCTGAAATGCAAAAACAGCGTACGCGTTTTGTCAATGGAGCTGTTGCTGGTGGTGTTGATAAAGATCAAGCTGATATTATTTTTGACCTTTTAGCAAAATTTGCCGATTATGGTTTTAATAAATCGCACGCTGCTGCTTATGCAATTGTTTCTTACCAAACAGCTTATATGAAAGCAAATTATCCCGTTGAGTTTTTAGCAGCTTCAATGACGTATGATATGACGAATACAGATAAACTTAATGATTTTCGGCGTGAAGCATTAAGGCTGGGTATTGAAGTTATTGCACCTTCTATACAAACATCTCATCGTGTTTTTGAGGTTGGTGATAACTGTATTTATTATTCTCTTGCTGCCATTAAAGGAGTGGGAGAAACTGTTGTGGATCATATTGTTACTTGTCGTGGGGATAAGATTTTTAAGGATCTGGAAGATTTTTGTGCGCGTGTTGATCCTCGTATTGTTAACAAGCGTGCGATGGAAAGTTTAGTTTGTGCTGGTGCTTTTGATTGTTTTAACATTGCACGTGAGGTTTTATTAGCCAATCTTGGAACCCTTCATGCGCGTGCACTTCGTATTCTCGATGACAATTCTAGCGGGCAGGTTGATATATTTGGAATGGCAGGCGGATTAAAAGAACCATTGATCTTATCGCAAACAACCCCTTGGTTGCTGGCTGAGAAACTTTATCGAGAATTTCAAGCTATAGGTTTTTACTTTTCTGCGCATCCATTGGAGGAGTATCAAGCTATTCTAGACAAAAAACGCATTCAGACTTGGGTTAATTTTGCCAATGCCGTTAAAGGAGGAGCAACGGCTGCACGGCTTGCTGGAACTGTTGTGGCAAAAAACGTGCGCAAAACAAAATCTGGTAAAAAAATGGGAATTATTCATTTTTCTGATACAAGTGGACAATATGAAGCTGTTCTCTTTTCTGAGGCACTCTCGGATTATGAAGAGATGCTAGAACCCGGAAAATCTTTTATTATTACGGTGAGCGCAGAAAATCGTTCTGAAGGAGTTAGTTTGCGAATTGAAACAATTCAGTCGTTGGAACAGGAATCATTAAAACAGCATAAAATGATGCGTCTTTTTATAAAAACAGTTGATATGCTTCCACAAATTGAACAAAATTTAAATCTTGGGGGGAATGGAGAGGTTGGGCTTATTTTAATTCAAGAGGATGGATTGCGAGAAGTCGAAATTGCGCTTCCTAAGCGATATAAGGTAAATTCACATGTCGCAAATGCTATGAAATTAATTCAGGGTGTTGTTGATGTAGAATTGAGTTAACAGAAAGATTAAAGATGGGAGCTGATTTTGAGTGGTGTTTTTGCTTTTAGGAGAGCTAAAAATTGAGCTTTTAAAATCGGATTGTAGGTTTCGAAAAATATTGCTTTTATTTGAGTAAATTATGATGTTTTTTAGTGTCATAGTGTCAAAAAATCTCTTCCTTTCGTAATATTCAAAATACTGGAAGAATTTTATAAGTTTTTATCATTATTTTTTATGGAATTCATCGCATCATACATGTAAAGCCAATCGAGATCTGACATAATGCTCTCTGGTGTACGAATTTTCATCATGAGATTGCGTGCAATTGCTATAGGACCGGTTGCGTGATAGACCAATCTATTGAAATCTCCGCGTTTTTTTACTGCTACAATACGGGGGGTGCGTGTTGTTTCGTAAAGCGAAAGTGCTTTCGTTAATGAAAAATCTTTCAATGAAAGTGCTTCTGCTAATGTGGCAGCATCTTCGATTGCCATAGCGGCACCTTGCGCTGCAAAAGGTAAGGCTGCATGTGCACAATCGCCAACAAATACTTGTCTCTCTAAGCCGATAAAACGATTTTGTTTCATTTGAAAGAGTGGCCAATAGCTCCATTCATCGATATGATCAAAGATTTGTAAGATTTTTGAATTCCAACCTTTAAAAAGAGATTTGAGTTTTTCTTTATCTCCTTTATGAGCCCATCCTTCTTTTGAATTTTCTCCATGCGTAATGGCGACAAAATTAAAAATTTTTTCTGACGATTGAATGGGATAGACAACAAGATGATTTTGGGGTCCCATCCAAGCTGTAATTGTCTTCATATTTTGCAATGAAGAACGAAATTTTTGAGGAAGATTATCAAATGTTGTTGTTGCACGCCAAGCAATAAAGCCACTAAAATTTGCTCTTTCATGAAAGGGAGATTGTTGCCGTAATGTTGACCAAACTCCATCACATCCGATCAGGAGGGGCGTTGAATGAAGCTGTTCTGTTGTTGTATTTGTTTTTATTGTTTTTATTTTAATGTTGGTTGCAGATTGGGTAGAAGATACAATCGTTTCGCCTGCTTTGTATTTGATCAAAGGATTTTCAATCACTGCATCATATAAAATTTTTTGTAAAGCCGCACGGTGGATCGTCATATAAGGGGCTTTCCAATATTTTTCTGTTAGATTGATAAGATGAGCCCGTAGATGTATTTTTAAAGATAATCCATCTTTTAACTCAAGAAAATGTGGGATTGTCGCGACTTTAGTGAGTTTGTTAAGAAGTTCCCAGCGAGCAAGAATAGATGTTGCATTTGGTGTCAGTTGAATACCAGCGCCTATTGTTTCAAGTTGCTTACACTTTTCGATAATGGTGCTTGCAATTCCTTTATGAGCGAGTGCTAAAGCGGTGCTTAAACCAGCAATTCCTCCTCCAACAATGAAGGGTGATCGGTTCACAAATGATTCCATATTAAACAAGCAGAATTAAAAGAGTGGTTATTAAGAAAGCCCAAAAACGCGATTATAATAGCTTTTCTGGATGATATAAACATCCTGTTGGGTTTGTTTGATTGTATGATAGCGAGGGAACATAACGATAAAGGGTTGAGCAATAAGGGCAAATTTTCTCATCTGCTTCTCCCATGTCGATAAAGATATGGGGATGATCGAATGGTTGTGTAGCGCCTACACACATAAATTCTTTCACACCAATTTCGATTGTTTTATATCCAAGGTCATTTTGGAAATGGGGAATATTGTGATCAGCCATGGCGTACAAACTCCAGAATAAATTTTCTCATCAGCTATAATTGGGCTCTTTTATTTTATAGGCGTGAGTTTGTAATAAAGCTTATAATAATGCAAGCTGCTTTTTAAGACAAATTTCTCCTCCTTTTATGCTATATTAGAATAATTGTCGTGTTTTTAGCGCTTTGCGCATAGAAATAGTTCCAAGTATTTTTAAATATTAAATGAAAACACGATGAGAAAAGTTAGGCATTGATATATTATTATGATGATAACGCATTATAAAATGTTATATGGGATATTTCGTCAAGGATTTTAGAAAATATAAAAGAAAATTATTTAGGATATATGGAACAGAGGGTGGTAGATAAAATTTCTATATCGAATATAACAATGAAAAATCCGGTACGGTTTATTAATCGAGAGTTTTCATGGCTACAATTTAATAATCGTGTTTTGATGGAAGCGGCTAATTCTAAACATCCTTTATTAGAACGTCTACAATTTCTTTCTATTTCAGCGGCAAATCTTGATGAGTTTTTTATGGTTCGTGTTGCAGGACTAGCAGCTCAAATTCGTGCTCGCGTTACAGCGTGCAGTGCAGATGGACACACTCCACAGGAACAACTTGATATTGTATTAGCTGAGATTTCAAAGTTGCAGGCTCACCAACTACGAGAATTGAATGTTTTACGTGATGAATTAAAAAAGAATAATATTGAAATTATTTGTTCTGATGATCTTTCAGAAATTGAAAAATCATGGCTTGAAAAGTATTTTCTTGAGACAATTTTTCCTGTTTTAAAACCTTTGCCTGTTGATTCTACCCATTCTTTTCCATTTATTCCTAATTTAGGGCTTTCTATTGCGCTTCAATTGTCTGGAGAAACTGATCATAACTCACACACAGTGCTGTTGTCTATTTCAATGCTTTTGAGGCGTTTTATTCTTCTTCCTCAAGAGGGCAATCATTTTCGTTTTATTGCAGCTGAAGATGTTATTTGCTTTTTTATTAAACATGTATTTCCTAATTATGAGGTTAAAGGAATTGGTACATTTAGAGTAATCCGAGATAGTGATATTGAAGTCGAAGAAGAAGCTGAGGATCTTGTTCATTTTTTTGAAACTGCTCTCAAAAGGCGGCGCCGTGGGCAGGTTATTCGAGTTGAATTTGACGCAAAAATGCCAGAGAGTTTACGCCAGTTTATAGCGTATAGTCTTGCTGTTCCTGATAATTGTATTAATGTTCTTGATGGATTTTTAGCGCTTAATATGGTATCAGAAATTGTTTCTATCCCCCGTAATGATCTCAAATTTATTCCTTATATTCCCCGTATTCCAGAATGTATTCGTGAACATAAAGGGGATTGTTTTGCGGCTATTCGTGAAAATGACATTGTGATTCATCACCCTTATGAGACATTTGATGTTGTTGTCCAATTTTTACGTCAAGCTGCTTGCGATCCTGATGTTGTGGAAATCAAACAAACACTTTATCGTACATCAAACGATAGTCCAATTGTTGGAGCTTTGATTGAAGCAGCTGAACAGGGAAAGTCTGTGACTGCTTTGGTAGAACTTAAAGCACGTTTTGATGAGGAAGCAAATATTCGTTGGGCACGGGATCTTGAATGTGCTGGGGTTCAAGTTATTTTTGGTTTTATTGCATTAAAAACTCATGCCAAGATGTCATTGGTTGTGAGACGTGAGGGAAAACGTCTTTGCTCTTATGTTCATCTTGGAACAGGGAATTATCATCCCATTAACGCTAAAACTTATACGGATCTTTCTTTTTTTTCCAAGGATGATGATATCGCTCATGATGTTGCGTTATTGTTCAATTATATTGCGCAATATGAGCGTCCGAATGAAACAATGAAGATTGCTTTTTCACCCTTAACATTGCGTGGTCGTATCTTAGAGCATATTGAGGGAGAAATTGCTCATGCACAACAGGGAAGGTTTGCTGCTATTTGGATGAAAGTTAATGCATTGGTTGATCCTGAAATTATTGATGCTTTATATCGTGCCAGTCAAGCAGGGGTGCAAATTGATTTGGTTGTGCGGGGGATATGTTGTTTACGTCCTCGTATTCTAGGAATTTCAGATAATATTCGTGTAAAATCAATTGTCGGGCGTTTTCTTGAACATAGTCGCATTTTTTGTTTTGGGAATGGTCAAGATTTGCCTAATGAAAATGCACTTGTTTACTTAGGTTCTGCTGATATGATGCCTCGTAATCTAGACTATCGTATTGAAATATTGGTTCCAGTTTTTAATAAAATAGTGCGTCAAAAAATTCTTTTACAAATTATGTTGGCTAATATCATTGATAATCAACAAAGCTTTGATATACTTAAGGATGGAACATCAAAACGTATCACACCGCAGATAGGTGAAAGTCTGTTTAATGCGCAGGAGTATTTTATGGCTAATACAAGTTTTGCGGGGAGAAAAGAGTCCTTTGAATCTTCTGTTTCGCGCTTGATTGCGTTGCGTCGGCAACAAGCCGAAATACATAAAGATTAAAATCCAATGACATATATAGATGCTCAAGGTCGGTTAAAAGGGCGTAAGCCTGTTGCTGTTATTGACATTGGCTCAAATTCTGTTCGGTTGGTTATTTATGAGGGGCTTGTTCGCTCACCAACGGTTTTGTTTAATGAAAAGATTCTTTGTGGTCTCGGTCATGGTGTGGCAAAAACAGGATTTTTAGAAGAAAAATCGATGAAAATGGCGTTGCAAACACTGAAACGGTTTCGTACGCTTTGTCGACAGATTGGGGCAGATGAGGTCTATACTTTAGCAACAGCAGCAGCACGAGATGCAAAGAATGGCGTAGCATTTATTCAGCATGCTGAAGATATTTTGCAAAGTAAAATATATCTTCTTTCAGGAAGTGAAGAAGCTATGTATTCAGCATATGGAGTTGTGTCTACTTTTTATCAACCAAAAGGTATTTCTGGGGATCTTGGTGGTGGAAGTCTTGAGCTGATTGATATTGATCATTCTGATGTTGGTGAAGGGATAACTCTCCCATTGGGTGGTTTAAGGCTACAGTATATGTCAAATAATGATAGTGCTGTAGCTACAAAAATTGTACATGAGCAACTTTATAAATCGTCTGTTGTTCGTACTCGTAAAGGTATAGCACGTTATTTTTATGCAGTAGGGGGGACATGGCGTAATTTGGCAAAACTCCATATGGCAATGAAACACTATCGGCTCCCTGTTATGCATGGCTATGAAGTTGATGCCGTTGAAATGGAGAACTTTTTACGTCTTGTAGCACGTGGCAATATTGATAATATGAGAGGGATTGCAGCGGTTTCTCAGAATCGTCGGAAACTTTTATCTTATGGGGCAATAGTTCTTATTGAACTCATTCAGTGTATGGAGTTTGAAAAGATAATTTTTTCTGGTGCTGGCGTTCGTGAAGGTTTTCTTTATTCACGATTGCCGCAGGCGCTTCGACTTTCAGATCCTCTCATTGCAGCATGCACAGAAATGGCTATTTTACGGGCACGTTCACCAAAACAAGCAGAAGAACTCATTGATTTTACGACGAATGCTTTTGAAGTTTTTGGAATTTCAGAAACTGAAAATGAATGCCGTTATCGTCAAGCCGCTTGTCTTCTTGCGGATATTGGTTGGCGTATACATCCAGATTATCGAGGCAATGAAGCAGCAAATCAAATAGCTTTAGGATCTTATCCAGGAATTTCTCATGAAGGGCGCCTTTATGCGGCGCTTGCTGTTTTTTTTCGCAATACAAGTTTACTGGTTGATAAAGAATCTCTCCCCATTTTTCAATTAGCAACTCAAAATATAATTGAAAAAGCACGTATTCTTGGCGAAACTATGCGGATTGCTCATCTTTTTAGTGCTTCTGTTGCAGGTATTTTACCTCATCTATTGTGGCGTAAAAAAGCAGATCATATTATTTTGCAGATCCCAAAGAATTACGCTGGGTTATTAGGAGAACGTCCTCTTGGACGATTAAAGAAGTTATCAAAAATAATAAAAAAACCTTTTGCTTTTGAAATTTTTTGATTTTTTTCTAATTTATTCGGGCTTTATGTCTTATAATAGTGCCATTGACAAGGGATAAATTAGGCAACCTATCATCATGAGCTGGACAACGGGGGGCTTTTTGTTCCATAACGCCCGTGTCATCCCCCACGTAAGGCATTTGTAATGCCCTGAGCATTCATAAAAGAAAATATAATTTTTTTATCCAGTTACTTGCATCACAGAATGGATTTTGCACGTCATAAGCTTCGTGTGAAAATGAAAAGCCTTGTCCATCCTTACGTGACAAGGTTTTCTTTTTATGCCGTGTCATTTTGACGTTGCTATTTAGCTTGCTCGATGACATTCAAAAGATTCGATTGTAATCAACGCGATAAAAAACTAATTTTAAAAGGTTTTGGTAAAGATCCATTGGTAATATGACGCCGGAATGTTGAAACACTCATATGAAACAGTTTTGCACTTTCACGGACCGCTAAAAGAATATCATTTTCTGTCATTATAAAATTCTTTCACTATAAAAAATAGAAACAAATCATAAGCATTTATTAACCATATTTTCGAATCCTTTGAAAGCTATTTAATTTATAAAAAACAATATTTTATTATATAATTTCTGATGTGATTATTTATGCTTCTTATTGAGACGATATGAGAGAAAAGAAGAGAAAGTCATCCACAAATAATGGGGTTATGTATCCCATATCTTAGCTTTGATCTGTAACATAAGCCGTCCATTTATCCATATAGACACGGCGCTGTTCTAGATAGTCTGTTCGACGATAGGCACGCTCTACTTGTCTTCCGACTGTATGACCTAGGATGGTTTCTGCGATTTCATACTTTAATAGGGTCACGACCTTTTTTAAAGAGACATCTCTCAAGGCACCCAAGCCCATTTCACGGCGGCGTCCATGAATTGTATAACGATAAAGCCATTGAGCACCACTATCTTTACGTTTGTGAAGAAGCAAGCCGGCACCATCATTATATTTGCTAGCTCCCAATGTTGCGACAGTCCTTGGCACTTGAGACGATTCATAAGAGCCATTTTAGTCCTTTCTTGTACAGTTTTTACCCATACGCCAGCCCCGCTTATGGTGTGCAAGAGAATGGTTTTGATTGTTAGATTGTAATCTCGGTAGTTTTTTTAATACGATAGGGTGACGTGAGGCATTATATCTTTGTTTGTTCCTATTGCTAGGCTGCTATTTTTGTAACGAATGCGCTTTTATTATAAGAACTTTTTCTTTTTAAAACTTTTAAATGAGGATCTGTTTGTTTTTTAGATTTTTTAATAAGATTGCTATTTGATTGACCGGATAAAGATTTAGCTGTCATTTTTAATAAGAGTTTACTATTTAAGTTTTTAATTTTGTCAGAAGTAGGCTTTAGTTATCCTATTTGCGTTGGTCCATAGGGCATACCAATTTATGTAGATAATAAGTAGCGTAATGGATTTTTAAAAATGAAAATGTAAATTAAAGCTGTTTTGTGCTTATTTTTCCATCGTTAAAGTAAAACCCTATCTGCCCCTTTAGCAGTTGTTCGGCTTTTTTACCAAAAATTTCATAGCGCCAGCCATTCATAGCGGGAATATTTTTCTTTATTCCTCCATTGGCAATTTTTTCTAAATCATTAGATGTTGCGATAATTTTAGGGGCAATGCTGTTTTCGCTTGCAACAATTTTTAATAACACTTTAAGAAGATCGATAACAGCGACCGTCGTATCATTGAGTGGATTATGTTTAGGAATGGGGGGTAAAGTAGAAAGATCCACCTCTAAACCTTCGTGGACAGCTTTGATTAATGATTGAGCAATTGAGAGTTTATCCCAATTCTTATTAAGACTGCGCAATCGTTTTAATGCAGATTCATCTTTTGGTTGTTGGGTTGCTATTTCTATAAGACATTCATCTTTTATGATATGACGACGTGGCATATTGTATCTTCGTGCTTCACGTTCACGCCAAGCTGCTATCTTTTGTAATACAGCAAGTTCACGAGGCTTTTTAATTTGTCCTTTCACTTTTTTCCATGCTTCATCTTCTGGCATATCATAGGTTTTAGGATTTAAAAGGATTGTTAGTTCATCATCCATCCAGTGAGCACGTTGATTTTTTTCTAACCTTTTTTTCAATAACAGGTAAACATCTCTTAAATAGGTTACATCGGCAAGTGCATAGAGCAGTTGTTTTTCAGACAAAGGTCGGCAACTCCAGTCTGTAAAGCGGGAAGATTTATCAAGATGATGCCCCGTGCAACGTTGTACAATTTGATCATAGGAGATAGAATCACCAAACCCACAAATTGATCCTGCTATTTGCGTATCAAAGAGAGGGGAAGGAATAACACCTCCAAGATGATAAATTGTTTCAATATCTTGGCGCGCAGCATGAAAAACTTTTACAACTTTTTTATCGATCATAAGGTCAAAAAAAGGTTGTAAATCAATATCTGGTGCTATGGGATCAATCAAAACTGTGACATCTGGTGATGCGAGCTGGATTAAACACAGTTGAGGCCAAAAAGTTGTCTCGCGGATAAATTCAGTATCGACTGTTACAAAATCAGAGGTACGTAGAGCGTTAAGTGCAATTTCAAGATCTGTTGTTTGTGTAATAAGATTCATCATTTTATTATAATTCGATAAATTAAATTTGTCCTTTATTGACTTTATTTTTGAGTTTTTATTCTCATATCTTGACAAATGGTTATTAAAAAGCGTTTGTAGCGCATATGAATATTATAATCAAAGGCAAAAAACATGCACCGTTATCGCAGTCATCATTGTGCGGCTCTTCGTAGATGTGATGTAGGAGCACAAGTCCGTCTTTCGGGATGGGTTCATCGTGTTCGTGATCATGGAGGAATTCTTTTTGTGGATTTACGTGATCATTTTGGAATTACACAAATTGTTGCTGACCCTGCTTCGCCGGCTTTTAAAGTTATTGAAAAAGTGCGTTCTGAATGGGTTATTCGTGTGGATGGAGAGGTATGTGCACGTTCTGATGAGGTTATTAATGCAACGCTTCCAACAGGTGAGATTGAAATTTTTGCACAAGAGGTAGAAATTCTTTCAAAATCTGATGAACTTCCTTTACCGGTTTTTGGTGAGCCTGATTATCCAGAAGATATTCGATTAAAATATCGTTTTCTTGATTTGCGTCGGGAGACTATGCACAAAAATATCATGCGTCGGACTGAAATTATTGCGGCTATGAGACGGGCTATGCAAAATAATGGTTTTACGGAATTTACGACGCCACTTTTGACAGCTTCATCGCCGGAAGGAGCACGTGATTTTTTGGTTCCAAGTCGTGTTCATCAGGGAAAATTTTATGCGTTACCGCAAGCACCACAGCAATATAAACAGTTGTTGATGATGTCAGGTTTTGATCGTTATTTTCAGATTGCTCCATGTTTTAGAGATGAAGATCCAAGGGCCGACCGTCTTCCTGGTGAATTTTATCAATTAGATGTTGAAATGAGTTTTGTTGAGCAAGAAGATGTTTTAGCAACTATGGAACCTATTATGCGTTCTATTTTTGAAGAATTTGCAGATGGAAAAACTGTTACACAGAGCTTTCCTCGCATTTCTTATGATGAAGCAATGCAAAAATATGGTTCTGATAAGCCTGATCTACGTAATCCGATCATTATGGAAGATGTTTCTCAACATTTTTATAATTCTGGTTTCAAAGTCTTTGCTCAAATTTTAGCAAATGATGAGAATGCACGAGTGTGGGCTATTCCGGCTAAAACGGGTGGAAGTCGTGCTTTTTGTGATCGTATGAATGTATGGGCACAAGGCGAGGGGCAACCAGGGCTCGGTTATATTTTTTGGCGTGAAGAAAAAGGAAATTTTGAAGGAGCAGGGCCTATCGCCAAAAATATTGGTCAACAGCGAGCTGAAGCGCTCCGTATACAGCTTGGACTTGAAAGTGGTGATGCTTGTTTTTTTGTGGCTGGAGATCCAAAAAAATTCGCATCTTTTGCTGGAGCAGCCCGTACACGGGTAGGGGAAGAATTAGATCTTCTCGATAGAGAGAGTTTCTCTTTGGCTTGGATTGTTGATTTTCCATTTTTTGAATGGAATGAAGATGAGAAAAAGATTGATTTTGCACATAATCCTTTTTCCATGCCTCAAGGGGGAGAAAATGCTCTTGAGACCCAAGATCCTCTTACTCTTAAAGCTTTTCAATATGATCTTGTTTGCAATGGTTATGAAATTGCATCAGGTGGAATTCGTAATCACTTACCAGAAATGATGCTTAAAGTTTTTGAACTTGTAGGACTTTCTAAGGAAGTTGTGAAAGATCGTTTCGGTGGTCTTTATCGTGCATTCCATTATGGGGCTCCGCCACACGGTGGTATGGCTGCGGGAATTGACCGCATCATTATGCTGTTGCAAGGTGTTAAAAATTTGCGTGAAGTTGCTTTATTTCCTATGAATCAACAGGCACTTGATCTTTTGATGAGTGCTCCGTCTGATGTTTCTCCCACACAATTACGTGATTTAGGAATCCGTATGGCTCCTACTCACAAAAATAGCTCATAAAGTTGATTATGGATTGTTTTCATCTTTTTCTTATGTAGAGTGAAGTTTTGATGTCTCTCAAGAGCATCGTGTGTGTGTGCTGTTTGTGAAATTTAGATAGACAAAAACGCCATTGTGTTGATTCTTTACGAGGCATTTTTATTCCTTGTTTTTATAATGCCTCTCCCCCTTGTGATAGGTGAGGAAATGATTGTGATTGTTTTATCATGAATAAATTAGAAATAAGAGAATTCTATAAGTTTTGGGAGTCTCATTTTAGTTGAAAAAAATGAATTATCTTTATAAGTCAATATATTATTTATTTTTTGTTGAAGTTTTTACAATGTTGTAGCAGAGAATTGTGTCTCTTCGTTTTTATGAGAATAATACGGTTTTCTATTCTATGAACTTATTCTGAAAAGTTTAAATTTTATAAGCTTTGAATATTTTTTTAGTTTTTCATAGAAAAACTGAATGGGGTTGTTATACAATTTACCTTTATAATAAAAGATGATGTTTGAAAGGTGCTTTTGTCATTCCAAAAAGAGATGAAATAACTCTTTGTGAGCAGTTAAATTATTGTCGGATTTGACAAAGCTTTCAATAAATCACTTAGGACAAGGGGGAAGGACATGTATAAATTTTTCAAATTGATATAATTTTCTGTTCATGTTCTAATCGCGGCGTTTGTTTTTATGTAATTGACTTTTAATAAAAAAGTCGACTCATAGAAGATTTCATTAAATAAATCCTATAAAATAATTTCTTATTATTGTGGGAATTGTTATTTTAATACTATGTCTGATAAAATGAATTTACCTTTTGATAAAGAACATATTGAACCAATAGAATTACGTTCTGCTTTACAGGAACGTTATTTGGCTTATGCACTTTCTACGATTACACACCGTGCATTGCCTGATGTACGTGATGGATTGAAGCCTGTCCACCGGCGGATTGTTCATGCGATGCGTCTTCTCAAACTAAATCCTGGACAGTCTTATGCGAAATGTGCGCGGATTGTCGGTGATGTCATGGGAAAATTTCATCCTCATGGGGATGCGTCTATTTATGATGCTTTGGTGCGCTTGGCTCAAAGTTTTGCTGTTCGTTATCCGTTGGTTGATGGGCAAGGCAATTTTGGTAATATTGATGGTGATAATGCTGCTGCCATGCGTTATACGGAAGCACGTATGACTGAAGTGGCTGCATTGTTACTTGAAGGAATTAATGAGAATGCTATCGATTTTCGTTTAACCTATAATGAAGAAGATGAAGAGCCTGTTGTTTTACCAGGAGCTTTCCCTAATCTTTTAGCAAATGGTTCTTCTGGTATTGCTGTTGGTATGGCAACATCTATTCCACCTCATAATGTTGCTGAGCTTTGTGATGCAGCGCTCTATTTGATTGCGCATCCCGATGTAAATGATGAGGAATTAAATCAATTCGTTCTTGGTCCTGATTTCCCGACAGGGGGAATTTTAGTTGAGCCTAAAAAAAGTATTGAGGAATCTTATCGTGTTGGGCGTGGATTCTTTCGTTTGCGTTCACGTTGGCATCAGGAATCGGGTAGCCGTGGTTCTTATGTGATTGTTGTGACTGAAATTCCTTATCAGATTCAAAAGTCACGTCTTATTGAAAAAACAGCAGAGTTATTGCTTGCACGGCGATTGCCAATGCTTGAGGATATCCAAGATGAATCAGCAGAAGATATCAGAATCGTGCTGGTTCCTAAAAATCGTATGGTTGATCCGGAGCTTCTTATGGAGTCTCTTTTTAAATTGACTGATTTTGAAGTAAGATTTCCCCTTAATCTGAATGTTTTGTCTTTGGGAAAAATACCCAATGTTCTCTCTTTGCGTGAGAGCTTACAGCAATGGCTCGAACATCGTCGAGAAGTCCTTATTCGTCGCTCTCATTATCGGCTTGATCAAATTGATTGTCGATTAGAAATTCTTCATGGATATCTTATTGCCTATTTAAATCTTGATGAGGTTATTCAGATTATTCGTGAAGAGGATGAACCTAAAAAGCAGCTGATTAGTCGTTTTGAATTAACAGAAAATCAAGCTGAAGCTATTCTTAATATGCGCTTGCGTTCTTTGCGTAAGCTTGAGGAATTTGAAATTCGTAAAGAATTTGAAAGTTTGAAAGCTGAAAAAGAAAAGCTACAGAATTTGTTGGCTTCTCCTATAAAACAATGGAAAATAATTTCAGAAGAAATCAAAAAAGTTCGAAATACTTTTGGTCCTGAAACACTCTTAGGAAAAAGACGTACGACATTTGAAGAGGTACCTAGACATGATCTTGATGATATTCAACAGGCAATGATCGAAAAAGAGCCGATTACTATTGTTATTTCTGAAAAGGGGTGGATGCGTGCTTTGAAGGGACATTTGAACGATTATAAAGCACTTTCTTTTAAAGAAGGAGACAGTTTAAAGTTAGCATTTCCAGCATTTACGACCGACAAGATTGTGCTGATAAGTACGGGGGGAAAGTTTTTTGCTATTGGTGCAAATAGTTTACCTGGAGGGCGGGGACATGGTGAACCTATTCGTCTTTTAGTTGATATGGATGATGAGCACGATGTTCTTACAGCTTTTGTGCATCACGCTGAGGAAAAATTGCTCTTGGTTTCATCTCACGGTAATGGTTTTATTGTTTCTTCTGCAGAAGTGATCGCCAATACACGAAAAGGAAAGCAAGTGATGAATGTGAAAGCTCCTGATAAGGTAAAGCTTTGTGTTCAAGTAAATGGTGATCATGTTGCGGTGGTTGGTGAGAACCGTAAAATGCTTATTTTTTCTATTGAACAAATACCAGAAATGAATCGCGGTAAAGGTGTTCGTTTACAACGTTATAAAGAAGGTGGTGTTGTTGATGCCAAGACTTTTAATTTATCAGAAGGCTTAAGTTGGCAAGATACAGCTGAACGAATCTTTAACCGTCAGGCGGACGATCTCTTTGAATGGATGGGAACGCGTGCAGGCGTCGGACGTTTGGTTCCAAAAGGATTTCCAAAATCAGGAAAATTTATTAATTAAATGTATTTTATAAATGGGGAAAATTCCCTATGGTTTCATGATTGTGTAAGATATTAATTTATAAGGATAATTTATTATTTTTATATTGAAAGAAAAACCTAAAGCGTGAGTTTTTTCTATTTCGATCTTGTTCAGGTTAAATCAATCAAAACTGTTTTTTAACATTACAGCATTTATGGGGGCTGTCGTGAAATGATTTGATATTTTGAGAGCTGTATCTTTAAACAAACAGAGCTGTACCTTTAAATAAACAATGTGATTGTTTAACACAAGAGTGTTCTATTTGGAGATGTTTTATTTGTCTGATCGGTTTATCTCCTTATTGTTCAAGAGAGATGTTATTAATCTTTCGTAGTAATATTTATTCGTTAGGATTGCTATGATATTGCCTAAAAAGATGCCCACGTTCAGCCCATAAGACGAGAAGTATGGCAGCGAGACTCAAAAAGAAAAATCCTGCTGAGTTTGGGATGGTTGTTTCATCAAATTGTTGGGCAATAAAAAAGCTGAGTCCTGCACCGATAGATGTTTGAAGAAAGCCGGATACAGAAGAAGCTGTTCCAGCAATTTCCCCCACAGATTCGAGAGCGAGTGTATTGAAATTGGCCATAATGCCACCGCAGGCAAACATCAATATACAGAATAACAGCATGTAAAAAGCAAAAGGAAGAATACCATCTGTTAAGATAGAGCCAATAAACCATACACATGAAGTGATACAAAAGAGCAAAAGCATAGTATGAGCAATACGCCGCATTCCAAGGCGTCCAACGAGTTGAGAGTTCATGAATGATGAGAAAGCCTGAAATGCAGCACCAACTGCAAAGGCAATAGGGAACCAAAGTCCTAGATTATAGATCCCTTCATACGTTTGTTGTGATGTATTAACGGCAGTAAAGATACAGCCTAAAATAATCGAAGTTGCTAGTGTATAGCAAAGTGTTGTGCGATTGGTTATTACAATCCATAAATTATGTTTGACTGAAGAAAAGGAAAGAGAGCGTTGCGCATAAAGAGTTTCCGGCAAGCGGAATTGAATCCAAATCATCAACCCGAAACCAATCATTGCCATGAAAATAAAAATATATTGCCAATGTCCGAGCAGTAAAATGATCTGTCCTGTTGCGGGACCAACCATTGGTGCAACAAGAAAAACCATCATAACAATAGACATAACTTCTGCCATTTTTCGACCACTGTAAAGATCACGTACGACGGAAACTGTAAGAACCCGCATAGCAGCTCCTCCAATACCTTGTAAGATACGCAAAATAAGTAAGAGAGAAAAATCAGTTACAAAGGCACAGCCAATCGCCGTAAATGAATAAAAAGCAAGACCAATAAGAATAAGTTTACGTCGTCCATACCTATCGCTTATTGGACCGAAAAATATTTGAGCAATACCATAGCTAATAAGATAACTCGAAATGATATAATGTTGATCATTTTCATTGAGAACATTTAAGCCATCTAAAATATTAGGCATAGCTGGCAGCATAATATCAACAGCTATAGCGTTAATAGCCATGAGCGAAGCAATAAGAATAACAAATTCTTTATAGCCAATTTTTTTTCTAATCGCATCACTATGCGTTTGTTCATCGACTGAATATGACATATGGCATCCTTGAAATAGAAATTTCGTCTGAAAACAGCTCTTTTTAAGAGTCTGAATAAAATGAAAGATACCTATGATTGATTACAGGGAATATTTTTTTCTTTCAAAAGTTCCTGTAACTCATTGTTTTGAAACATCTCTTTAACAATATCACAGCCTCCGACAAATTCACCCTTGATATACAGCTGTGGAATTGTTGGCCAATTTGAGTAATCTTTAATTCCTTGACGCAATTCGTTAGAAGTTAAGATATTAATTCCTTTATAATTCAATCCTAAATAGTCAAGGATTTGAACAACTTGTCCTGAAAACCCGCATTGCGGAGCGTCAGGTGTTCCTTTCATGAATAAAATGACGTCGTTTGTTTTAATCTCGTTGTCAATAAAATCACGAACAGTGGTCATTTTTATCCCTCGATATTTCAGATTTTTATAAGTGTGTAATTTATATTCATACTGTTTTTAATCGTATTAAATGAGTGAATGCAAGAAGAAATTTTAGATTATTTTGGGATATTTGTTTGCAACATTAAGGCGTGAAGGTCATTTCCCATATTGCCTTTAAGGGCATCATAGACCATTTTATGTTGTTGAATACGGGTTTTACCACGAAAACTTTCAGAAATAACTTCTGCAGCGTAATGTTCCCCATCTCCAGCAAGATCACGAATTGTTACAGTAGCATCAGGAATGCCTTCACGAATAAGCGTTTCAATTGCATGGGCACTCATTGCCATCATTATTCTCCTATGTTATTCATTTTTTATAAAGGCTGTTTAAGAGAAAAAAACAATTTTTACTCTTCACCCATAAATTGTGGAAACCAGTTTTCATAGGCTTTTGTGAGTTTGTCTACTGAAAGTGTTAATATCCCATCTATATTGAGAGAAGTTCCCTCAACTTGACCTAGCTCTGTTAAAGAAACTGTATTGATTTGTGCACGCTCTTTAAGACTATTGAGAGAGTGAGGTTTGACGGCTAAAAGATAACGTCCTTGGTCTTCTCCAAAAAGTTCTGCATGATAGGGTGATTTATTGCTTAACGTTACTTTGATTCCTTTACCTGCTTTAATCACCATTTCAGCAAGTGCTATCGCTAATCCTCCGTCAGAAAGGTCATGGGCGGCGTGAACAAAACCGCTATTAATGGCATCTCGAACAAATTGACCATGCTTTTTTTCAAGTTGTAAATCTACAGGGGGGGGGGTACCTGCATCAATATTTAAAATGTTACGTGCATAAATTGATTGTCCTAAATGGGAGCCGCAATTTCCTACTAAAACAAGAATATCTCCATTTTGCATACCACTTATTGTTACCATTTTAGACCAATCATTAAGAAGGCCTACACCAGCAATTGTGGGGGTTGGAAGAATGGCTTCCCCATTTGTTTCGTTGTAAAGAGAAACATTGCCTGAAACGATAGGAAAATCGAGGATTCTACAAGCTTCTCCTATACCTTTAATAGCTAAAACCAGCTGTCCCATAATTTCAGGTTTTTCAGGGTTACCAAAATTGAGATTATCTGTCGCAGCCAGTGGTGTTGCACCTGTCGTACTAATGTTTCGCCAGCATTCTGCGACAGCTTGTTTTCCTCCTTCATAAGGGTCTGCTTCACAATAGCGAGGTGTTACATCAGAAGAAAAAGCAAGAGCACGTTTGCTGTTGTTTCCTACACGGATAACGCCTGCATCACCTCCTGGACAAACAAGGCTATTTCCTTGGATAAGGGTATCATATTGTTCATAAACCCATCGCCGTGAACTTTGATCAGCAGAATTCAATAAGGATAGAAGCGCATCACCAAGATTTTCAACTTTTTTGACGTCTTCTGCTTTCAAGGGTGTTTTTTTTGCCGGCTCACTCCAAGGACGATCATAAACAGGCGCTTCATCACCAAGCTCTTTGATGGGAAGATTGACAACTTCTTCTCCTTGATGAAATACACGAAAACGTAAATCATCGGTTGTTTTTCCAATGATAGAAAAATGCAGCCCCCACTTATGAAAAATTGCTTCTGCTTGCTTTTCTAGTTCTGGTTTAAGAACCATGAGCATACGCTCTTGACTTTCAGAAAGCATCATTTCATAGGCTGTCATGTTTTCTTCTCGAACAGGAACTGTATCGAGATTAAGCTGTATCCCTAGATTTCCTTTTGCACCCATTTCAACGGCAGAAGAGGTGAGTCCTGCTGCCCCCATATCTTGAATAGCAACTACGGCTCCAAGTTCCATGAGCTCTAAACATGCTTCAAGGAGACATTTTTCTGTAAAAGGATCACCTACTTGAACAGTTGGGCGTTTTTCACTGATTGAATCATCAAATTCAGCAGAAGCCATTGTTGCTCCACCGACACCATCACGTCCTGTTTTTGCACCAAGATAAACAACAGGGAGTCCAATACCTTGCGCTTTAGAATAAAAAAGGGCATTTGTCTTTGCAATACCGGCGACAAAAGCGTTAACAAGGATATTGCCATTATAACGCTCATCAAAATTTACTTCTCCACCAATAGTTGGAACGCCGAAAGCATTGCTGTAACCACCAATTCCAGAAACAACACCAGAAACAAGATGGCGTGTTCGTGGGTGGTCAGGAGCACCAAATCGCAATGCATTCATAGCAGCAACAGGACGGGCTCCCATTGTAAAGACATCACGTAAAATACCACCAACACCTGTCGCTGCACCTTGATAAGGTTCAATATAAGAAGGGTGGTTATGGCTTTCCATTTTGAAAACAACACATTGCCCTTCGCCAATATCGACAACACCAGCATTTTCACCAGGTCCTTGGATGACACATTTTCCTTCTGTCGGAAGAGTCTTTAGCCATTTTTTAGATGATTTATAGGAACAATGTTCGTTCCACATTGCAGAAAAAATTCCTAGTTCAGTAAATGTTGGTTCTCTATCGATTAACATCAGGATACGTTGATATTCATCCTCTTTTAGCCCGTGTTGTGCAATGAGTTCTGGTGTAATAATGATGTTATTGCAAGGCTTCATGAGTATTTATCCGTTAAATTAATCGAAATTTAGCATTTTTATTTTTTTAATCTAGTAGCTTATATTATAAGCAATAATGTTGTTTAATAATAAATAGTTATAGATATTAATCTGAAGTTTTTGTTCGTTTGTTTGGTGGGATTTAAGACTAAAATGGTCTTAAATACTTATGTGTTTAGAAAATAATATCCATTGTTGTTTGTGAAGAGCTTTGTTCATAGATTTACGATGCGAGGAATAGTATAGATCCTTGTTTTTGACAATCATGGAGCGCGAGTATTTTTGCAACATCATCCATTTACCAACTCTAAAGCACTTTGAAAAAGTAAACGACCGTCAATACCTCCGTGGGCGGGTTCAATAAAGTTTTCAGGATGAGGCATCATACCAAGAATATTACCAGCTTTATTAACAATACCAGCAATATCTTTCATTGATCCGTTCGGGTTTGTATTTTCTGCATAGCGAAAAACAATTTGTTCATTGTCTTCCATTTGCTTTAATGTTTCACTATCAACAAAATAATTTCCATCGTGATGGGCAACAGGACAACGAATAATTTGTCCTTGAGAATAATATCGAGAAAATTTCGTCTTGGCGTTAACGACTTCAAGTTTGATTTCACGACAAACAAATTTTAAAGAAGCGTTACGCATTAAAGTTCCAGGTAATAATCCTGCTTCCAACAAAATTTGAAATCCATTACAGATACCTATTATTGTAGTACCTTCTTGTGCTTTTTCACGAATGGCTTTTAAGATGGGAGTTCGCGCTCCAATAGCACCACATCTTAAGTAGTCGCCATAGGAAAAACCACCAGGAATAATAATAACATCTACATCTGGAATTGTTGTTTCTGTTTGCCAAATTTTTAGTGGCTCAACTCCCGTTATATGGTGTAATGCTGCAACCATATCTCGATCACGATTTAATCCAGGAAGTTGAATGATGGCAGTTTTCATGAGTGTTCCACTTAAAAAAGTTCGATTGTATAATTTTCAATGACAGTATTTGCGAGTAACTCTTCACACATTTGTTCAAGTTTTTTCTTTGCGGTTTCAGAAGGTAGATCATCAAGAACAATATCAAAAACCTTTCCTTGACGAATGGATTGAATGCCTTCGAAAGCTAAACTTTTTAAAGCACCGACAATTGCTTCTCCTTGTGGATCAAGAACGCTTTCTCTTAAAGTAACCGTAATGCGTGCTTTCATTTTTTGCTTCCTGCTTGTTAAAAGAACCTCTCCTTTGAAGAGGGGTATTTATATAAGGTGATGTTTTTTTGCCCTGTTTTTACTTTACGAGAACGGGACCACTTGGTCGTGTTGGTTCGTTTTCATTCATAATACCAAGGCGTTTGGCAACTTCTTGATAGGCATTAATAAGCCCACCCATATCACGACGAAAACGGTCTTTATCCATTTTTTCTTGTGTGTGCATATCCCATAGTCGTGCAGAATCAGGTGAGATTTCATCAGCAAGAACAATACGCATCGTTTCATCTTCCCACAGGCGACCAAATTCCATTTTAAAATCAATTAATTGGATGTTAACACCGGCAAAAAGCCCAGAAAGAAAATCATTAACACGAATTGAAAGTTGCATGATATCTTCTAGCTCTTGTGGGACAGCCCACCCAAAAGCTGTGATATGTTCTTCCGTTACCATAGGATCATCGAGAGAATCATTTTTATAGTAGAACTCAATGATGGCTTGCGGAAGCGGGGTTCCTTCTTCCAGTCCTAAACGCTTAGCAAGAGAGCCGGCAGCAACATTGCGAACAACAACTTCCAACGGAATGATTTCCACTGCTTTAATAAGCTGTTCGCGCATGTTTATACGTTTGATAAAATGTGTTGGGATGCCCAAACGCCCAAGATGGCTAAAGATATGTTCCGAAATTCGGTTGTTTAAAACCCCTTTTCCGTCGATAATCTCATGTTTTTTTGCATTAAAGGCAGTTGCATCATCTTTAAAAAATTGAATATAAGTTCCTGGTTCAGGTCCTTCATATAAAATTTTAGCCTTGCCTTCATAGATACGGTGGCGACGATTCATCATGATTCTCTATTTATCTTGAGAGGTTTTAATAACATTGGTGAATGATACTATCCTAATTGATAGAATTTCTCAATGATATTGCTATGATACTTTTATAATTTTTGTCATTACACGTCTACCCAAAGGTGAAGATACATAAGTGATGAGAAAGAAGATTACCTCTCTTTGATCAAATTTTTGCAAGAAAGTGAGAGAGGACCATAAGCCCTTCAGGCCAAGGTCCGTGTCCGGATTCTGCGTTAATATGGCCAGAATACCCAGCATCAACAAAGAGT
This sequence comes from Bartonella sp. MR110HLJHH, assembly GCF_042194225.1. Lineage (NCBI taxonomy): Bacteria > Pseudomonadati > Pseudomonadota > Alphaproteobacteria > Hyphomicrobiales > Bartonellaceae > Bartonella > Bartonella sp. MR110HLJHH. The sequence continues at coordinate 98,465 of NZ_JBHIMQ010000005.1, forward strand.
GATCCCCAATCATTGGCAATTTTTTCTGCTACTGAAAATTGACAAAACTCATCGTTGCGACTGGCTATGACAATAGAAGGAAAAGGCAGTTTTTGACGATGATAGGGGCCAAATGTCATTAAATGTTTGGGACGTATTTTCTCATTGGAGACATCTGGAGGTGCAACAAAGAAAGCGCCGCAAATTTTTTCTGTATTTTGTACCGTTGCATGAATAGCGCTGGGAACTCCTAATGAATGAGCAATAAGCATAACAGGCCTTTGAGCTTTTGCGATGGCAGTTTTAATTTTGTTAACCCACTCTTCACAAACAGGCTTTGACCAATGGAGTTGTTCAATGCGGCGGGCCGTCGACAATTTTTTTTCCCAGCGTGTTTGCCAATGATCTGGACCAGATCCTTTGTAGCCAGGAACAATAAGAATATCGAGTTGATTTGCTTTCATGAATTGTTTTCTTTGTTACAATAGATTTTTGATCATAGGTAGAATAGATTTGGGTTTTCTATGTCGCCTTTATTGTTCTTCAAAAACACGTTTAAAAATCGTATTGATATGTTTGGTGTGGTAAGAAAGATCAAATTTTTCACGAAGTTCTTCTTCACTTAAAGCTTTGGTAACATCTTTGTCGTTGAGGAGTTCTTCTAAGAAATCTTTTCCTTGTTCCCAAACTTTCATCGCATTTCGTTGTACAATCCGATAAGAATCTTCACGACTGATTCCTGCTTGCGTGAGTGCTAAAAGCACCCGTTGTGAGTGAACAAGACCGCGGAATTTATTGAGATTTTTTTGCATATTTTCTGGATAGACAATGAGATTTTCAATGACAGATGTGAGGCGAGAAAGAGCAAAATCAAGTGTAATAGTCGCATCTGGAGCAATATAACGCTCAACAGATGAATGAGAAATATCGCGTTCATGCCAAAGTGCAACATTTTCCATGGCTGGGAGTGCAAATGCACGTACCATGCGGGCTAATCCAGTTAAATTTTCTGTTAAAACTGGATTACGTTTATGAGGCATTGCCGATGAACCTTTTTGCCCAGGTGAGAAATGTTCCTCTGCTTCAAGAACTTCTGTTCGTTGTAAATGGCGTATTTCTATTGCTAACCTTTCAATAGAGGAAGCAATAACACCAAGTGTTGCAAAAAACATAGCATGACGATCTCTTGGTATTACTTGAGTGGAAACCGGTTCAGCACGCATCCTCAAGGCTTTTGCTACATGTTCTTCAACGCGGGGATCGATATTTGCAAAAGTTCCTACAGCTCCTGAAATTGCGCAAGTAGAAATTTCTTCTCGTGCTGCAAGAAGACGTTTGCGACAACGGGAAAATTCAGCGTATGCGAGAGCAAACTTGATTCCAAATGTTGTCGGTTCAGCATGAATGCCATGACTCCGCCCAATGGTGATTGTCTCTTTATGCTCAAAAGCACGTCTTTTTAATGCTTCAAGAAGTTGATCTATATCCTCTAGCAAAATATCACTAGCACGCATCAATTGAATGTTTAGCGTTGTATCTAGAACATCAGATGATGTCATGCCTTGGTGGATGAAACGCGCCTCTGGTCCAATGAATTCAGCTAGGTGGGTCAGAAATGCGATAACATCATGTTTGGTAATTGCTTCAATTTCATCAATGCGATTGATATCAAATTTAGCTGCTGCTCCTTTTTCCCAAATGACTTTGGCGGCTTCTTTCGGAATAATCCCTAAGTGAGCAAGGGCATCACAGGCATGGGCTTCAATTTCAAACCAAATACGATATTTTGTTTCGGGAGACCAAATTGCTACCATTGCAGGGCGGGAATAACGTGCGATCATTATTTTTTTCCTTCTTGTGAGAGGATTGCGGCTTGGCGCAATGCATTAATACGTGTTTTGTAAAGCTCTTTATTTCCGTTTTTATAAATTGCAGAGCCTGCGACAAATACATTTGCACCAGCTTTTGCAGCTATCCCAATTGTATCAACGGTGATACCACCATCAACTTCAAGATCAATAGGGCGGTTTGCAATCATGCTTTTAACGCGCTTAATTTTATCTTTTATTTCTGGAATAAAACTTTGTCCACCAAAACCGGGATTAACCGTCATGATGAGAATGAGATCTAATTGATCAAGCAAATATTCAAGTACATGTTCAGGGGTGCTTGGATTGAGTGCAATTCCTGCTTTTTTTCCCATTTTTTTTATTGTTTGTAATGAACGATGAAGATGTGGACTTGCTTCAGCATGAATGGTTATAATATCTGAACCCGCTTTTGCAAAAGCTTCCAAATAAGGGTCTACCGGTGCGATCATCAGGTGGACATCAAATGTTGCTTTGGTTAATGGGCGCAGAGCCTTGACTATTTCAGGACCAAAGGTGATGTTAGGAACAAAGTGTCCATCCATGATATCAAGATGAAGCCAATCTGCACCAGCATCAACAACATCTAACATTTCTTGTCCAAGTTTAGAAAAATCAGAAGCCAAGAGTGAAGGCGAAATGAGATGAGAATGGGGCATTAAAATCTCCTTGATTGGCTGTTTTTATCATATCGCTGTGTATACACAAATATCTTTTGTGTTATGACGGAAAAGAAAAAATATGTATTATAGGTCTTTGTTATGGAAAGATCGCTTGAAATTTTAAAGCTTTATAAGTGAAAGATATGTCGAATCATAAAACATATTTGATGCCTGAACTTCAACATAATATTGCGGTTTCTTCCCAAGAATATCGAGATGCCATGAGTCTTTTTGCAGGAGCTGTGCATATTGTGACAACAAATGGCATTAAGGGAAGACGCGGGGTGACTGTTTCGGCGTGTTGTTCTTTATCTGATAATCCTCCAACCCTTCTTGTTTGTCTCATGCGCCATAATTTAAAGAATCAGGTGTTTATGGAGAATGGAAATTTTTGTGTTAATAGCTTGGCAGGAAAACATCGTTCATTAGCGGATGTTTTTTCGAGGTGTTGCACTCTTACACAAAATGAGCGTTTTGATGCTGCTCAATGGGGAGTTTTGCAAACGGGGGCGCCTAGTCTTTCAGACGCTCTAGCGTCGTTTGATTGTCGTTTGATTTGTTGGCACGAGCACGCAACCCATTGTGTTTTGATTGGTGAGGTTGTTGCAATCAACTGTAATAAAGAAAAAGATGCTTTGATGTATTTAAAACGTGAATATCACACTTTGCCTTTATAAAGATTTTATTTTTTTGCATTGCTGAAATGATTTATTGTTGCTTCATTTAGATTTTAAACGATGAGAAAGCAGGGGAGTGATGACTCTGATATCTGATATTAGATTTCCTTCTTTTTGAAGTTTCTCAGTAAGCAAGAAAAATGTTCTGGATGAGATTTGATCAAGAATCCAATCTACATAGAAAAGCGATCAAATCTAAACAGTGTATTTAGACATATTTGTAGATTGTTATGAAAAAACATTTTACTCTTGTGTTGATGGGTATTGCACAATATATAGACCGCACATAGCATATGTGGAGGTTTTTTATTGCATGAGCGAAGAGATTGATGGTCAATATCGCCCTAGTGAAGATGAGCCTTTTATGAATGAGCGGCAAAAGGCGTATTTTCGTGCTAAATTGGTTTCTTGGAAGAATGATATATTAAAAGAAGCTCGTGAGACTTTGGAAAATTTGCAGGAAGAGAATGTTGGTCAACCTGATTTGACTGATAGGGCTTCTTGTGAAACTGATCGTACAATCGAATTACGTGCGCGGGATCGTCAGAGGAAACTTATTTCAAAAATAGATGCTGCTTTAGAGCGCATTGATAATGGGACATATGGCTTTTGTGAAGAAACCGGCGAACCCATTAGTATAAAGCGTCTTGAGGCTCGGCCAATAGCCGTTTTGTCATTGGAAGCGCAAGAACGTCACGAACGACGTGAAAGAGTTTATCGCGATGATTAAGGTCATTGAAATGATAAACAAACAAAACTCGTGGTGATAAAATTGTATATTTTTATTTTTGAGGGGTAGGAATGAATAAAGATGGTTCTTGCCGTCCCTCAATTTCGGCGGTAATTGCTGAATCTTTTACCGCTTGATTCGTAAAAGGAGAGGGATTTTTATCCGGTATATCGTTTCTTTCTGTAGGGGCGGAATTGGGATGTGTGAGCGTTTCTCCCTTTTGTATTTTTGATGTACCGGTAATATCGGATTCTACAACCACATCTGTTAATCCACCAATAAGGAGCAAATGTTCTTTATTATCGCAACGGACTAAAACAAGGCGGCGTGCTCGATCTATAGAAATTACTTCACATAATGCTAATCGTGATAGACTTTTTTTTCTATTAATGCTGAATCTTCTCGTACTTAAACGACGTAAAAACAAGATAATTATGGTAATAGCAACGATTGTTATTATAAAAAACAAAAAGCTTATCGTTATTTTCGCAGCAGATACACCTATTTGCTCTGATAACCAGATATACATAGATTTTCTCCCATTTTTGTGTGAAAATATCGTTTTTTATCGAGATAAATTTATAAACACACCCTTAAAAGGTTCACTTAAATACAAGAAATAAACTTTTTAACATTAAGTGAGCTTTCTTAGAGATAATATCATAGTATATACTTTATAACAATGAATATAAAGGAAGTTTTGTGATATAAGAAACAGCTAAATCTAAGGCAATGAGAGATGGATAAAGGTTTTGATAATAATAAAAGATCAGCGTCTTCTGTTCATCGAAGAGTTGTGATTTTTAGTGTTGTTTTTATATTAGTTTCTCTTTTCATTGTGGGTATTTTAGGTTTTTTTTATCCACAAAGCTATTTGCAAAAGGCTATATTGATATCTTTTTTGATTCTAGCAATTATCGGCGTTGCAACACTTGTTTTGTGTGGAATGGGAATTTTAAGATACCATGTGTGGTTGCATGAAGATTTTGATTTTAGCATCTTTAATGGGAGCGATGATGCAATTGTAATCTCTGACCTTTCTGGTTTTGTTTATTATTCTAATCAAAACTATCGAAAAATTCTGACCTATAAGCCTGAAGTGTCTTGTTATATGGTTATTGCTGATCTTCCAGGAGCTGGCGCACTTTCGTATCGCTTAAAGGTTGCAGCCTGTAATAATCTTGCAGCGCAAGAGGAATTAAGAGTAGAACAACCAATTTTTACCGATGCTACACCAAAAAAATCTGTTTGGTATAATATTTCTGTTCAACCTATCACAAAACAGAAAAAAAAGCTTTTATTTTGGCGTATTGCTGATATTTCGCATTTACAACAAACGCGAGAAGTTTTTTTCTCGAACCTTCAAGAGGCTATCAATCACTTGGATCAAGCTCCTATTGGTTTTGTATCAGTTAATACACAAGGAACTATTCTTTATGCTAATGCGGTTTTTGCCGAATGGTTTTCAATTGATTTAGCGAGTTTCTCAATTGGTCAATATAATTTTGATTCGTTATTTGATAGCGTTGGCGCTAAGAGCTCATGGAGTGATATCTGTTTGCAAACCAACAGATATCAAAGTTCAGGTTACTCATTACCTTATAAGTTTTCGTTATGTTTAAATTCACAAGCGACTTGTGAGAAAATATTCCATTGTCTTATCTCTGTTTCTTCTCTCTTAGAAGAGGAAGCCGTTTATCGCATTGTGATCATTCCACAACAAATACAAAAAGAAGAGGACGATCAATTAAAATTACCCACTATATTAGGAGAATATTTTGATGCGAGTCCTTTTGCAATAGCCGTGGTGGATCATGAAGGGCAATTGGTTCATATGAATAAAGCTTTTTCATCACTCACGGGATGTGTGGACAAAGCAGTCAATTTTTATGATGTTATTTCTCGTCGTGATTGTGTGCAGTTAGAGCGTTCTTTTCAGAGAATCGCGACAAATAAAAATTATTTTGTTTCTCTAGAAACTGTTTTGGAAAAAAATGAAGAATGCCATTTACGGCTTCATATTATGTCTGTACCGCCCTATCATGGTGATGCATTGCAAGATTTACTTATTGTCTCTGTGATTGAAACAACCGAACAAAAAACGCTTGAAGATAAAATGATGCAAAGTCAGAAAATGCAAGCTGTTGGACAATTGGCTGGCGGCATTGCTCATGATTTTAATAATGTTTTAACAGCAATTTTAATGTCGTGTGATCTTCTTTTAAATACGCATCGTAGTTCTGATCCTGCTCATGCTGATCTGATCAATATTAAAAATAATGCTAATCGTGCAGCTGCTCTTGTACAGCAATTATTAGCTTTTTCTAGAAAGCAAACACTTCGACCTGAAGAAGTTGATTTTACTGAATTTTTATCGGATATTCGCAATCTTATTGTACCACTCTTGGGAAATAATATTCAGTTAAAAATTATCCATGGAAGAGATTTGTGGAGTGTTGAAGTTGATCAAGCATCTTTTCAGCGTGTTATTATGAATTTGGTTATTAATGCGCGTGATGCCATGTTAGATGGAGGTATTGTTACGATTGCGACAAACAATATTACAAAGCAACAAAGTGCTGAATTTAATCATCTTGGTTTAGTAATTGGTGAGTATGTGCAATTGACTATTTCAGATACAGGGGCTGGTATATCTGCTGCTATACAAGAAAAAATGTTTGAGCCATTTTTTACAACAAAAGAAGTTGGAAAAGGAACAGGCCTTGGTTTATCAATGGTTTATGGAATTATCAAGCAGAGCGGTGGGTGCATTTATTGTGAAAGTAAAGAAGGTGAAGGAGCAACATTTCATATTTTTCTTCCCCGTTATATCCCCAATATAAAAGGAGAAATTTCTCAAAAGATTGAAAAAGATGAAGAAAAAGATAAAAATATAGACTTAACAGGATTTGCGACTGTTTTATTGGTTGAAGATGAAGATGCGGTTAGAATGGGGGGGGTAAGAGCTCTTCAAATGAGAGGATATACGGTTTTAGAGGCAGCGAGTGGGGTGGAGGCACTCTCTATTCTTGAGGAACAAAAAGGAGCTGTTGATATTATTGTTTCCGACGTAGTGATGCCAGAAATGGATGGGCCCACTTTATTGAAGGAAGTACGTAAAAACTATCCTGATATCAAATTTCTTTTCGTTTCTGGATATGCAAAAGATGCTTTTGCTAAAAATCTTCCACAAGATGCTGTTTTTGGTTTTTTATCTAAACCTTTTACACTCAAACAGTTAGCTCTAACAGTTAAAGAAACACTTTCATCATGAGGCAAAAATTTATGCAATAGAAAAATTGCGTATTTAAGATTTTTTAGGCGAAATATGAGAGTATTTTAATAAATAGGGCTTGTGATCTTGTGATAATGTCATAGAACTGAATAAAAAAGAAGAATTTGAAAAATTAACTAAAATTCAAAAAAATCACACATTCTGCGCAAAAATTTATGAAGAGATAGACTTTATTATGTTAATATTTCATAGAGATTTTTAATTATAGACACTGAGCACAAATTATGTGTAAAACATTGAAAAATGCTAATTAATAGATTGTTGATACACTCAAAAAGATAAAAGCTGTTGCTGCGTATCTACCATTTTGCTCTTCCCTTCAATAAATGCTTTTAAGGCTTCGGGGTAGAGTTTATGCTCTGCTTTAAGAACTCTTTGTGCTAAGCTCTCAGCAGTATCATGGGGATAGACTGGAACGGCTGCTTGGGCAAGGATTTTTCCTGCATCCATGTCTTCTGTAACAAGGTGAACAGTGCAACCCGTGATTTTTACGCCTGCTTGTAAAGCTTTTTCATGTGTGTTTAAGCCTTTAAATGAAGGCAAAAGAGAAGGATGAATGTTTAAAATTCGTCCTTCGTAAAGTTTTACAAAACGTGGTGAGATAAGGCGCATATATCCTGCAAAGCAGAGAAAATCCGGTTTATATTGATCTAAAATCGTAAAAATACTTTCTTCATGCTCTTCTTTTGTTTTGTAAATTTTGCGATCAACAATATGAATAGGTAAGTTATGGTTTTGTGCCTTTTCAATACCATTTGCACGCGGATTATCGCAAATAACTGCGACGATTTCAGCAGGATATTCCTTTTGCTGACTAGCTTGAGCAAGGGCGACCATATTGGATCCATTACCAGAAATGAAAACGACGATTTGTTTTTTCATAAATGCAGTACCCCTTTATAAAGTATTCCTTTATTTTGATCTTGGCGTTTTGTTAAAATGCCAAGGGGAGTTACACTCTCTCCTTTTCTTTCAAGAGCTTGCGTAATTGTTTCAGCTGCATGCTGTGCTACGATAATGATCATGCCAATACCACAATTGAATGTTCTTAACATTTCTGCTTCTTCTATTTTACCTTGTTTGGCAATCCATGAAAATACTGCTGGAACATTGATGGTAGAAAGATTAATTTCAGCGCAGAGAGAAGATGGAACAACACGTGGAATATTTTCAGGAAAGCCTCCACCCGTAATATGAGCAAGAGCTTTAATCCCTTCGTATTTTTGCATGATGGGAAGAAGCGATTTTACATAAATGCGTGTTGGGGTAAGAAGTGCTATACCAAGGCTGTTTTCGGGGGCAAAAGGGGCAGGGTCATTCCATTTGAGATCATGTTGCTGGATGATTCGTCGAACAAGCGAAAAGCCATTGGAATGAATTCCAGAGGCGCTTAGACCTAATATAATATCACCTTCTGTTAAATCTTTTGAAGGGAGTAGTTTGCTGCGTTCGCATGCTCCTACAGCAAAACCGGCTAGATCATAATCTCCCTCTGCATACATTCCTGGCATTTCTGCAGTTTCTCCTCCAATAAGAGCAGCACCGGCTTGTTTACATCCTTCGGCAATACCAGAAACAATTGTAGCACCTTGTTCTGGGTCAAGCTTTCCAGTTGCAAAATAATCCAGAAAAAAGAGAGGTTCAGCCCCTTGTACGAGTAAATCATTGACACACATAGCTACAAGATCAATACCTACAGTGTTATGGTGACCTACTTCAATGGCAATTTTTAATTTTGTTCCCACACCATCATTGGCTGCTACTAGGATAGGATCTGTAAAGCCAGCTGCTTTTAAATCAAAAAGACCACCAAAACCACCAATTTCTGCATCTGCTCCGGCTCGTTTTGTCGCGCGTATAAAGGGTTTAATTTTTTCTACCATGGCATTACCCATATCGATGTTTACACCGGCTTTTGCGTAGGTAAGACCAACTTTGGATTTATTATTTGTAAGATCTTGATTGCTCATTGGAGCCTTCCTTTAATGGAAAATCAGGTTTTGACATTATGCAATGCCATGATAGAGTTCTCTCTGCAAGAGATATTGATAAGAAAATAAGCAACTTTTCTTGTACCTTATTTAGAAGATGTTTATAATTTTTTGTGAAGAATTTTTTAGGATATTTTATGAGCAAGATATCAGATAATCACGGTCAGTCTTCTTGGCAACTTATGAGAAAGAAAGTGGGTGAGAATACATCTCGTGATCGTTATAAGACTTATGTGCCAGCGTATACTCAATTACCGTTGCCGAATAATATGAAAAGGCAAATCTTTTTTTGGCTTAGTACGCTGATTTTTTTCGTTCTTTTTATGTTTGTTTTTGGATCGATTTTGCTTCCTTTTGTGGCAGGGATTGTGTTGGCTTATTTTCTCAATCCTATTGTTCAATTACTTGAAAGATTTGGTATTCGCCGTGTGTTTGGGACTGTCCTCATTACCTTATTTATTGTTATTACCTTTGTTGCTGCTTTAGTTATTTTGATTCCTGTTATTAGTTGGCAAATACAGCAATTTATGAGTGATGGTTTACCTGTTTATATTAATCGTATTCAAACCTTTTTTGTTGAGCATGATTTTGATTGGATAAGGCGCTATTTTGGAAGTGATCCAAATGAATTACGGAATAATATTAAAGGATTTTTGGGAGAAGGTTCTGATTTTATTACGTCTCTTTTGAATTCACTTTTAAAGTCAGGAAAATCTATCGTTAATATCGTTAGCCTATTTGTTGTGGCACCTGTGGTGGCATTTTATATGTTATTAGATTGGCCGCGTATGGTAACAGCAATTGATTCGTTAATACCGCGTGATCATCTTGAAACCGTTCGGAGTATTTTTCATGAAATGGATAGAGCTATTGCAGGCTTTGTTCGTGGACAAGGAACAGTTTGTCTTATATTGGGAGGCTATTATGCTATTGGTTTAACGATTGCAGGACTCAATTTTGGTCTTTTGATTGGTATGTTTATTGGTCTTATTAGCTTTGTTCCTTATATCGGCACAATGAGTGGTTTGGTCCTTTCTGTTGGTATTGCATGGGTCCAGTTTTATCCCAATAATTGGGGAGGAATCATCGTTGTGATGGCACTTTTTTTAATTGGTCAATTTATTGAAGGTTATATTCTTCAACCCAAGCTTGTAGGTTCATCAGTGGGATTACATCCCGTATGGTTGATGTTTTCACTTTTTGCTTTTTCTTCACTCTTTGGTTTTACTGGTATGCTTGTTGCTGTTCCTGCGGCGGCGGCTGTTGGCGTTTTAGTTCGTTTTGCTCTTCATACTTATCTTAGTTCTCAGATGTATTCGCGAAGGGGAAATTCGGAGCCGCTAAAATGAATGGGCGTGAAACGCAATTATCTTTAAATTTTCCTTATGATCCGATTTTTCAATTTGAGGATTTAGTGGTAACGGAAAGCAATCGTATGGCTTTTCAGCTTATTGATCATTGGCCCAATTGGAGCTTACCTATTGCAGTTTTGGTTGGAAAAGAAGGATCTGGGAAAACGCATTTTTCTAATATATGGCTCCAAAAAGCAGATGCTTTCAGGATTCAGCACAATGAAATTGATCAGGCTGTTACTATGGCTTCTTTAGGCAGATCATTTTTAATAGAGGATATTGGTGCAGGTGAAATTAATGAGACAGAACTTTTTCATTTAATTAACAGTATTAAGCAAGCAAATCTTGATGCACGACAAGCTACTTTATTGATGACGGCACGAACACTTCCTTCCGCTTGGAATTTAAAGTTAAATGATCTAAAAAGTCGTCTTAATTCGGTGATGTTCGTTGAAATTAATCAGCCTGATGATGCATTATTAACAGCTGTTGCATTTAAGCTTTTTTCCGATAGGCAACTTATTGTACATCCAGACACGGTTTATTATCTTGTAAGTCGTTGTGAACGTTCTTTATTTTCATTGAAGCGTGTTATTGATTCTGTTGATCAGTTGGCATTACAAAGAAAAAGAAAAATAACACGTGCTGTTATTGCTGAAGTTTTGAATAGAAGAAATCCGTAAATACTCCCTATCATGGCTTACTTATTCTGTCCTTCTATTATCGTTTCAATATGTGGCAAGACAAGTCATTTAAATTTTCTTCTTTTTTGATATCTGTTAAGAGTGAAAAATAGTATTTTTTACTTTAGTCATGTGTTTATCTTAAATAGCTTTGAGATTTTATTGTATGATGTTGAATTCTTTCCATCTTTGCATTTGAAAATTTTTCTAAAAAAGCGCTTTATTTTATTTATAATGGAACTTTCGTGCTTTGAAAAAATGTTTGTTGTTTATGGATTTGGATTTTAGAAGATTCTAGGATTTTTAATAAAAGAGTTCTTTGCAAGATAGAAAAAGAGGGGAAAAAGCTTAATACAGCTGATTTTTTGGCTTGTGTTCTCTTTTGGAAAGTTTTTCTATGATATTTAAGTCGTTTTTTTCTAAAATTGTATCTGTAGAATGCGTTTTGATACAGTGAGAGTTTGCTTAAAGCAGGATGAAAATTATGAAATCCTTACAGAGAAATTCATTATTTTTTTAATATAGATTGGATTCTTTACGGAGGTTGTTTTCTATTATTTGTCAATAAATATGTTATTGAGTAGGGAAAAAATTTTTAAAACGTGCTTTTTTGTAAAGAAATGCAACAAAATTAAAAAAAAGTGTGTTTTTCTCTTGCACTTCTGTTGTGAAAATTTTAGGAAATGTGCATCAAGTAAATGTAAATGGCGGAGCGTAGCGCAGCCTGGTAGCGCACCTGATTTGGGATCAGGGGGTCGTAGGTTCGAATCCTATCGCTCCGACCATATTTGATTAAGTGTGTGAGAATGACCCAATTGGGTACGTGTGGTGGAAAACTATCATTCAAGCGTTGTGTAATCTGAAGGAAAAAGGCATGATCGCACGTATTTATAGTCCTGCTAAGACAGCTATGCAGTCAGGTAAGGGGAATACAGGTTTTTGGATTCTAGAGTATGAGCCGGTGAAAGCAAAAATGCTTGAACCTCTTATGGGGTACACGGCAACGTCTGATATGAATAATCAGGTAAGGATCAGATTTAATAGGAAGGAAGAAGCGATTGCTTTTGCGCGTAAGAATGCTATCTCTTACCGTGTAGAAAAGAAACGTACGTCGATTCGACGTGCTATTTCTTATTCTGATAATTTTCGCAGTGATCGGCAGCACTCTTGGACACATTGAATTAAAGATGCTATTTTGAATTGAGAAAATAATCAGTTGGGTCCCGTAGCTCAGCTGGATAGAGCAACGGCCTTCTAAGCCGTGGGTCACAGGTTCGAATCCTGTCGGGATCACCATCCAGTTTTTACCCATGTATAACGTATTGATTCTTTGTAATCTTTTTAAAGGTTCGGGAGCGTTAACAAAAGTTCGGGAATAGGATTTTCCAACATACCGTTACAAAGCTCATCTTTTTCCTCCAACATTCTCTAATAATTTTTTGAATTCTTTGAAATCCACTGCTTCAAATGGGCGAAGACATTCTCTATCGCTTCCATGAGACGAGCAAAATTAAGAAATCATTTTCTAAAGAATTTCGCGCGTCTCAGAGTATGTTTAGAGTTGGATATTTGGTTTTTGTGTAAAAATACTTACAAACGCATCCATAATACGTGAAAAATCAAGCGCTAATAAGAGTATAATGAGTACAATCCATTTCGTATAACGAGACATCACTTTTACACTTTTGTAGGTCATGATGATTTCTTGAAGTATTTCTTTTTCTGCTTCTGTAAGCTCTATATCGTCTTGTGTTTTTTTTCTAGCCATGTTTCCACCCACACACGCGTTCACCTAGATTATTGTGCTTTAAGATTTCTCTTGCTAAGTTTGAACTGATGGCGTTCAGATCTTGCCGGCTTAAATAAATTGGCAACCAGCCAACATAAGAAGAAACATATTTATTTGTCGCGCAACCAGTCAGAGAGAGCAGCACGCACATCAGCATCACTTTTTTGATTAACTTCACTTTCCACCTCCAGACGTGTTGTGGTTGCTTTTAAAGCTTTTTCTGTTTGCTTTTGTTGCTCTGCTTTTTTCCCAAGAGTAAATGCTCTTGCTAATGCAATAAAAAAAGCGGCTAAAACCGCGCCTGTTACCATCAGATTTCTTTTCATCCATAAGATCATAGACGATGCTCCTGAAAGCGTTTAGCAACAAAGAAAATACCAGCACATGCGGCTAAAACCATAATGGTTGCCAAAGCCCATTGGATTGGTCCATTGCCTGCTAACAAGCCGCCAAGACCTGAGAAAGAGCCAATAATCGGTGCAAGAGCTTCTGCTTTGAAAACCCCCGTTGGTGCTTGCGTTTCTACTGTTTGATAATTGGAGGAAACATAAGCCCCTTTTGCCCATAAGCCTGTTTCTGCCGCGCGCCGGTGTGCTAGACCTTCAAGACGCTTACCTCCTGCTTTGGTCCATTTCTGTAGCTCGGCAGGGACAGCTTCATATTCACCTTGATTGAGCTTTTTTAACAGTGTCGAGTTACAAAAGGCTGTTGTTCCTACATTATAGCAAAATGACACTAACGCCGCGAATTGTTCATCTGTTAATGAAACTGTAACAGCGCGTTCAACGACATTTTCAAATTGTCTTAAGTCTTGGCAAAGAAGTTCTTCTGCTTGCTTTTCAGTGATTGTCATGCCTTCGTAAATAAAAGGTTTTCCAGCACTGTTTGTATGTCCATAACCGATTGTCCACACCCCAATGGCATCTTTATAGGCGTTCAAACGCAAACCTTCCCATTGTTTGATAAGTGCTAGTCCTTCTGATGATATTTTTCGCATATGATTCTCCATAAAAAAAGCTCCGCAAAAAGCAGAGCTGGATTAAAAAATTGATATTTTTCCCATTTGAAAGGATGGCTTGTTAAAACCTATGTAGCTTGTTCATTGGAACAAAAGAATGTATTTGACATTATCTATTGTGTAGCATATAAACTACAAATGTTTATTGTTAAAAAAACACACTATTTTACAGAGTGGTTAGACTCGTTAAAAGACAAACAAGTGCAAAAGAAAATTGCTGCACGTATTTTCCGCCTTGAATATGGGCTTCTAGGAGACGTGAAATATTTCCGTGGCATTGGTGAACTAAAAATAAATTATGGACCAGGCTATAGGATTTATTTTGTAAAACAAGGGAAACAAATCATTTTGTTATTAAATGCTGGTGATAAATCCACACAACAAAAAGATATCGAAAAAGCCCTTCAATTAGTAAAGGAAATGAAACATGGAAATTACTAAATTTGATGTAAGTGAATATTTTAATACGCCTGAAGACTTTAAGATCTTATTAGATGATGCTTTAGAAACCAAAAATAGTGGCTATATTGCACATGTATTAGGTATTATTGCGCGTAAACAAGGAATGACAACTGTTTCTCAAGAGACAGGACTAAATCGCGAGTCTCTTTATCGTTCTTTAAGCGATAAAGGTGATCCACGACTTTCTACTTTTCTTAGTGTTTTGAATGCTTTAGATTTGCAAATGAGTTTGACACCTATTCAAAAGAATTGTAAGGAGCAGACAGCTTTAGAAGAAGCATCTTAACCACCTCCCCATTTTAAGAACGGGGAGGGGAGATGTGTTTTACTTAAGCAATCTTTTTAATGAGGGGCTCTACATCTGGTTTATAACCTATCATGTATCCTCTTCATCCATATGGATGACGCCTTCGCCTTCGTCACATGCGTTTGGTGGGGCGTTTGGATCAAGGGTATCATCCTTGTCTGGTGTTGTGTTTGCAACGTTTCCAGCCGCATCTTCTTGCGCTTTATCAAAAAGTTCGCACTCTATTTTTGTGGTGTAACCGCCCGTTTTATCAAGTTTGTGCTTAACGCTCTTGATGCGCCATTCTGCTGGAATATAGGGGCGGAAAGGGGGCTCTTGAACAAGCTTTGCTTCTGCTTGCACAAACGGATCACCACCGATATCACATGAGAAAGAAGACTTACCGCGTGATGATTTATTGCGATAAGCAGCAATGGCCGCAACAGCCTCTGATTGGTTATGGTAGGTGTATTTGAGTTCATGAAACGGTGGGTTACCAACTTTGACTTCTTTTTTTTCACCACTGCGTAAATCATGATAGGTTGCGAGAACACCGCCTTTTTTCTCTTTGTCTTCCTCTTCTTTCTCAGGTGTTGTTTCTGCTTTTTCCGATTCAGATGGTGATGGTGCTCTGTCATTGTCATCCATATGGATAAAGTTTTCATCATCATCAATCTCTTCTGGTTCTCGTGCATCAGCTGCAGCTTTTTGATCGTCCCCCACATCCGTTTCTAAGCCATTGGCTGCACCTGCTTCATCTCGTGCGCTGTATTTAAAATCCCAAGAGGTGCAATGTTTCTCATGAATAACAATAATAGGGAGTGTTTCACCGGTGATGGCTTTGCCTTCACCCCGTTTGGCAAGAACAAGTTTACCATCAACGGGCTTTGCTACCGCATCATAGTCTTCTGCAAGGCGTGTAGCAAAAGCCATATCGCTTTCAGCTGTTTGGTCAATGTGACGCACAACGATTTTTGCAAGAGAAGGATCAACCTTTGG
>NZ_JBHIMQ010000050.1:0-1847 GCF_042194225.1 Bartonella sp. MR110HLJHH
AGCTCTGGCGATCAAGGTTTGGCTGGGGGACAAACACCCGATTTTGACGGTTCCAAACCACTGATTAGCAATGATCGATTGGACGGTATTATCAATGGTTTGAAAGGGCACAAAGGGCTTTTTGCACCGAGCATCCAAACACCCGCACCAGAATCCATACAGGTGCCAACGCAAGACGGGCTCAGCTCTGTCAAGACAGAGTTGGCTGGCAGCCAATCACCGGATGTGCCATTTTTAATCGAGACGCGACAGGACTTTATCAACCCAAGTAAATTTTTAGGATCGGACTATTACTTAAAAAAGATTGGCAATTATAAGCCTGAGCACGTGTTTAAAAGATTGGGCGATGCTTATTTTGAATATCGTCTGGTGGGTGAGCAAATCTTTGAGCTGACAGGCAATCGCACTCTTCTTGATGATGAAGATCCCAATGCTCAAATGCAAAGGCTCTATGACAATGCTGTGGAGCAGCAAGGTCCTTTGGGGTTAGAGCTAGGCAAGCCCTTAACGCCTCAGCAGATTGCTGGGATCAAAAAGGATATGATCTGGCTTGAAATTCACCTTGTCAACGGACAAGAGGTCTTAGTGCCCCACGTTTATTTGGCACCAAATTCTTCTTCAGAACAAGGGATAAAAAACGCACAAGGATTGCAAGGAAATCTTGCTAGTGCACGTTTGAAAGGGAATGGGGTCACCTTGAATGCGGACCGTCTTACCAATAGCGGTGCTGTGGTAAGTGATGATGCACTGCACGTTTCGACTACGCAAACTTTGTTCAATAATGGTGGGTTTTTAGATGCCAGAGGTGCTGTAGAGCTCACCAGTAACGGTCTTTTAGCCAATTCTTCCGGTGTTATTCATGGTGATACGGTTACCATGACGGGTGATACGATTGTCAATAGCACCGCTAAAATCCGTGACACGAATGCATATGGTTTTGGTGATCGAGCTGGGCAGAAGGGACAAATTCTCTCTGATCATGAATTAAACATCCAATCCCTTAGTGATCTTGGCGCAGAGGGTGGGGAATTCACCAGCGGCGGTTCGACGACGATGATTATCGGTGGTTCTGCCACGTTTAGTGCATTGGCGCTAGAAAGTGAACATGAGCAGACATTGGAAAAAGGGCATTATAACGCCCAAAGCAGAGAGCACCGTTTGAGTGAAGTTAACAGTGGGGATGATCTTAACGTTGTTACGAACGACGACCTCATCATGGATGGGGTTAAGGTAAAAGTAGAAGGTAATGGGAATCTCACCAGTGGTGGTGCTTTCACGCTGACTTCGGTGCAAGACGTTAACAGTTTTGACTTGGATCTTAGGGGCAAAGAAGGCGACAAATCGAAACAAAAGAATAAGTTTCGTCAACAATCAACTGAAGTTACCACAAACAAAAGCACGGTGGAGTTTAGCAAAGACCTCTCCATACACGCGCAAAATGGGGATCTCACACTTGGTGCGGCAGGGCTATCAAGTGGTGGCGAGACGCATTTGACATCAGATAATGGGAAGATCAAGTTTCTCACCAACAAGGATCAAGATTTTAAGGATGTTTATCAGCGTAATGAAAACCTTGTGTGGTGGAGTGAGGGTGACAAAGGTTACCTTAAGGAGACCATCGAGCATGTCACCATAGATGCTAAGGGTGGCATGAAGCTTGATGCAGGCAATGGCTTTGTTGTTGAATATGAGGCAACCGGTGATTTAGACAAATCCCTTGAGCAATTGTCACACTCTCCAGGCTTGGCATGGATCAAGCAACTGCGTGATGATCCAGAATTATCCAAGCAAGTTGATTGGCAAGCAGTTCGAGCTGAGTTTAAAGACTGGGATTATAAAGCCCAAGG
>NZ_JBHIMQ010000051.1:0-1803 GCF_042194225.1 Bartonella sp. MR110HLJHH
CTTGTGCACAAAGAGATCTCAATCCGGCAGAAGAGATTTATAGAATAGCGCAAAATCTTGGCTATCAGAACCAAGCAGTGCAAGCGAATAATCAAGTTGCAGAACTTCAAAGCCGTCAGAATTCTGCGAGAACCTTAACGGCGTCTGGTGGAGGGGGGAGTACAGGTCCACTTTCATGGGAAACGATGAACGCTATGACGGATAAAGAGTTTCAAGCATGGTACAGCAATCCAAAGAACCGAGTGCTTATACGCAAATTGAGTGGTGCGGATGATGAAGATTAAGTGAAAGACTTGTAGAGAATAAGCCGCCTTTGGTGCGGGTTGGTGGTCCGGCTTTAAGCCGGTTTTTTTATAGCAAAGAAAGGTGAAATAAATGGCAACAACACATATAGGGATTAATGATCCACATGCGTTAAAAACATGGGCGAGAATACTTGATGCGGAGGTCTCCAAAGCAACTCCTATTGCTCCTTTGATGGGGCAGGATTCCAATAGCATTATTCAGGTGAAAACAGAGACGCAAAAAGGCAAAGGGGATTGTGTAACATTTAGTCTGCGAGCTCAGTTATCAGGACGTGGTGTGAGTGAGGGTGAAACCCTTGAAGGCAATGAAGAGGCACTCCAATTCCTTCATGATAAACTGTATATCAATGAACTTTATCATGGAACAAGAATTGCCAATGAAGGCACTATTGATAATCAGCGCACATTGTTTAATTTGCGCGAAGAAGCCAAAAACAGTTTATCAGAT
This sequence comes from Bartonella sp. MR110HLJHH, assembly GCF_042194225.1. Classification (NCBI taxonomy): domain Bacteria; kingdom Pseudomonadati; phylum Pseudomonadota; class Alphaproteobacteria; order Hyphomicrobiales; family Bartonellaceae; genus Bartonella; species Bartonella sp. MR110HLJHH. Next base: position 754 of record NZ_JBHIMQ010000051.1, read on the forward strand.
TGGTATGCGGACCGTTTGAGTTTGATGTTTTTCGTTCACGCTTGCGGTTATACAGCCAACAGGCTTAATTTTGAGGGAGAACTGGTTGATCTTGATCCTCTTTTTTGGGGCTTTAATGCACCGTTAGCTCCAAGTAGTAAGCGCATTGTGCGACCAGAAGCAAAAACCAAGGATGAAGATCTTACAGAAAAAGCCAAACACAGCTTTAATCTTAAATTGATAGATGAAGCGGTTCAGTGCGCTAAGCTAGCGAATCCTAAAATTAGACCGGTTCGTGTGAATGGCGAGAGTGTTTATGTGTTGTATTTGCATCCCATTCAGGTGACACAATTGCGCACTAATACAGAGACGGGTCAATGGCTTGATATTCAGAAAGCTGCTTATACCGGTTCGCGTTCCAAAAACCCAATCTTTGATGGTTCTCTAGGCATGTACAACGGTGTGATTTTACGTGAATCAGAGCATGTCACCAATGGTGTTAAATCCACGGATAGTACACGTCTTGCAGGTGTGCGCCGTGCTGTTTTGCTTGGAGCGCAAAGTGTCGTTATGGCATTTGGTAAGAGTTACGGTAAGACCCGCTATAAAATCGAAGAAGAAACCTTCGACTACAAACGCGAATACGGTTTTGGAGTGCATACAATTATGGGCATGAAGAAAACGCGTTTCCAAATGCCCGGAAGAGCACAAGGAGCCCAAGATTTTGGAACGATAGTTATCCCCACCTACAGCGGTGAAGTTGAGTGATGAGGAAAGGAAATAGGACATGGTAGATGGCGTAACAGGACACTTACACGGCAGAGATCTTCATACACATCAGGTCAGTTTTTTGCGTTTGAATATCTCGCATAAAGATAAGCATTTGACACGCAAAATCGGGACTTTACCGCGTGGTGCAATGATCCTTTCGATTAAAGCGTTTGTGAAGACAGCGTTTTCAGAAGCGAAGTTGAAGATAGGAAGTACCTATGGGGGTAATGAGTTTAGTGAAAAGGACATCAAAGCCCAAGGTACGCAAGATTTTACATCAACCAACCAAAAAGAGTTTGT
>NZ_JBHIMQ010000052.1:0-1801 GCF_042194225.1 Bartonella sp. MR110HLJHH
ACAAACTCTTTTTGGTTGGTTGATGTAAAATCTTGCGTACCTTGGGCTTTGATGTCCTTTTCACTAAACTCATTACCACCATAGGTGCTGCCTATCTTTAATTTTGCCTCAGAAAACGCGGTCTTGACAAAAGCTTTAATCGAAAGGATCATTGCACCACGCGGTAAAGTTCCGATTTTGCGCGTCAAATGCTTATCTTTATGCGAGATATTCAAGCGAAAAAAACTCACTTGTTGCGTAACCAAATTTCTCCCTTGTAGGGGCTGTGGTAATCCTTCTGCCATGTTTTATTTCCTTTCTTTGAAAATTAAGAAGGCTTTTCGCCTGTGCAAGTTGAAACAACAACGGTTCCGAAATCTTGCGCATTTTGTCCTCTTCCAGGCATTTGGAAACGTGTTTTCTTCATGCCTATGATTGTCTTAGCTGCAACACCATATACTCGTTGATAATCATCAAGCTCTTCAACCAACTTATAGCGCGTGTCTTGATTTTCTGCTCCAAAGGCAAGCATCACACTTTGTGCACCCAGTAATACAGCACGGCGGACATTTTCTTCAACACTACCATCGGATTTAACACCATGGGTTACATGTTCGGATTCTCGTAAAATCACACCATTATACATGCCTAAAGAGCCACCAAAAATCGGGTTCTTCGCGCGCGAACCTGAATAAACTGCCTTTTGTATATCAAGCCACTGACCAGTATCTGTATTGGTACGCAATTGCATAACTTGTATGGGATGAAGATACATCACGTAGACATTGGAACCACCAACCCGTACTGGTCTGATTTTGGGGTTAGCCAACTTTGCAACTTTAACAGCCTCATCTATGAGCTTCAAACTAAAGCTATGTTTGGCTAACTCTTTAACATCTTCATCCTTAGTTTTACCATCTGGTCGCACAATGCGCTTACTGCTTGGTGTCAATGGTGCATTAAAACCATAATACAATTCATCAAGTTCAACTTTACGTCCTTCAAACTTTATTGTAGGCGCTGTATATCCACAAACTTGAAGAAAAAACATCAAACTCAAACGGTCTGCAAACCAATCAACCAATGCCTTATGTGCTTCGTCGCGTAAACTAAACAAAATACGTTGTTGATCAATCGTACCTTTATTTTTTGTTGAAACAGCGTTATTAAGTTCATTGATATATAATTTATCGTGGAGAAATTGGAGCGCTTCTTCATTGCCTTTAAGCGTTTCACCCTCGCTTACACCACGCCCCATAATCTGTGCTCGTAAGCTAAACGTAACACAATCTCCGCCTTCTTTCCTAAGTTCATTCTTGACTTGAATGATACTATTGGAGTCTTCTCCCATTAACGGTTCAATATCAAGCGCTTTGGACGCTTCATAATTTAATCTCTTTGACCAAGCTTGCACTGCTTGTGCATCATTAATAGGTATATGTGTTGTTGCCATTGATTTCACCTTTCTTTGCTGTAAAAAAACCGGCTTAAAGCCGGTGGAAAACCCGCATCAAGGCGGATTATGTTGTAAAACTTATTGCCTAATCAGGATCTGCACCCATAATTTCATAAAAACGGGCTTCATTCTTCGGATTTGATATCCAAGCATTGAATTCTTTCTCAGACATATTCGCAAGTGTCTCTTTGGTCATAGGACCCGTCACGCCCCCTCCTCCAGATGCCGTTAAGGTTCTCGCAGAATTCTGACGGCTTTGAAGTTCTGCAACTTGATTATTCGCTTGTAATGCTTGGTTCTGATAGCCAAGATTTTGCGCTATTCTATAAATCTCTTCTGCCGGATTGAGATCTCTTTGTGCACAAG
>NZ_JBHIMQ010000053.1:0-350 GCF_042194225.1 Bartonella sp. MR110HLJHH
TATTTCTCTACCTTGTCTATGCGAACTTGTTTGGATACTTCGCCGAAGTGCAAGACTATCAAAAGAAGATGTAGCTGGAATGTTACGCGATCTGCTAGCAACCAGTAATATAGTAATGAATAGACCAGCTGTTGAAGCAGGGCTTGCTATTCTAGAGGCTGGTGGTGATTTTGCTGATGGAATTATAGCTTATGAAGGTAATTGGCTAGGTGGCGAGATATTTGTTTCGTTTGATAAATTAGCAATAGACCTATTAAAGAAAAACGGACAGTTAGTAAAACTCCTTACTTAATGAGTGAGCTAATACCTATAAAAGAATAAGCTATAGATGTGGATTTTCCAACACCACC
>NZ_JBHIMQ010000053.1:388-1430 GCF_042194225.1 Bartonella sp. MR110HLJHH
TTTACTAAATAAATATTATTTATTTAGTACGTATTTTGTACGTAAATAATAAACATACTTCAATGCATCACGTCATGGAAAAGAACTATCAACTTGGCGCAGTTTATCTTAATTTTCCAATGTTCTTGGCATGGTAATGATAGGCTTTATTTTCGTAAGCTTGATATTTTTACGTTCAATAAATAAACGTAAGGTGTTCACACTAACTCCTAATGTCTTAGCAATACGGCTCTGTGATAAACCAACATTTATAAATGCTTGAATTTCATCAATGTGATTGTCCAGCTTTAATTGCGTAGCTTTACTTCCTTTTGGCCGGCCAAGTTTTATTCCTCGTTGACGAGCAACATTTAAGGCTTCTTTTGTGCGTGTTTGAATTAAATGCCGTTCAATTTGTGATACCATACCCAATACGTTTGCAATGATATCGCTTTGTAAACTTCCATCCATGATAAGGTTTTGTTTCGTTATATGCACAATTAAACCACGTTCACTAGCTGCTTTAAGAATTTCTAAAACAGCAAGAGAAGAACCAGCTATACGAGAAAACTCCGGTGTGAGTAAAACATCACCACATTCCGCTTTTTCAATTAAAGCACTAAGTTTACGCTTACGCCAATCTTTTCCTCTACTTGCAATTTCTTCCTCAATATGAAGTGGTGCAAAGCCATTTTTATTAGCATATTCTAACAATCCAAATTTTTGATTTTCTGTATCTTGTCCATCACGAGAAACACGTAAATAAGCATAAAATTTTGGCATTTTCAGTAAAAAGGTTATTTTAAATTAAAACTGATATATTATTGCATAGAAAAAATAGGAATTAAATATACAATTTTCGTTCATAAAAAATGATCGTTTTTTCTGATAGGATATTACTCAGTATATTAAAAATATCATCGTTTAAAACCAGAAAGATAAGCAATAAAATTAAATTTTTAAATGTTGAGAACGCTGTTGAATAATATTAATGATTGCATCAAAAACTTCAGAACGCAAACCTTCACCCTCGAGTTCTTTCTTTAATTTTATTGCTTTATCA
>NZ_JBHIMQ010000053.1:1497-1753 GCF_042194225.1 Bartonella sp. MR110HLJHH
ATCCGAAACCATTTTATAAAAATGACGTAAATATATTTTTTTAGGTATATATTCTCCTCCTATTTTCATAGCCATTTTTTGAGATAAATCTAGATAAATAGCTGTGCTTAACAAATCATATGCAGGAGCAAGTTCTGGTTTTTTCTGTTGGTAAAGTAGTGAAAAGTTTTTGCCATGCGCATCGGCATTACCAATTAAATAATTAAAAATAACTATATTAAGGAAATTAAGTTGATCAACAGCAGGACGCAATGTA
>NZ_JBHIMQ010000054.1:0-1593 GCF_042194225.1 Bartonella sp. MR110HLJHH
AGCGCAGCATGAAAAGAAGGAAGAAAAAGAAGACGGCAAAGTTGTAGTGACACAAGAAAACAGCAAGATTACGTCCCTTGCAGCAGGAGCTATCAGTGAAACTTCAACAGACGCCGTTAATGGCTCACAGCTTCATACCTTGGGCACTGTGGTTGCTAAGTCTTTAGGCGGTAATGCTAAATATGAGAATGGTGCATGGACCGCTCCTACGTTCACGGTTAAGACTGTTAAGGCTGATGGTAGTGATGTTGAAGAAAACAGCTATGAGAGTGTAGCAGAAGCCTTTGCTGGAGTTGGTACTTCTTTGATGAACATTCACAATGAGATTAACAAGGAGATTGACAAAGTAGTAGGCGATAGCCTTGTTAAGCAAGATGCAGAAACAAAGGTTATTCAGATTGGTGGAGAGAAAGAAGGCACAGCAATCACGGTTGCAAACAGTAAAGGCGATGTCCGTAGTATCTCTGGTGTGAAGGCAGGCAACCTTTCAGAAGGATCGACAGAAGCGGTGAATGGTTCCCAGCTTTATTCTTTGAATACTACGCTTGCGAAGTATTTTGGTGGTAATGCTGCATTTAAAGATGGTGCTTTAACCGCTCCGACTTATAAGATCTCAAATATTGCTGAAGATGGTACGGCAACAGAAAAGTCATACAACGATGTTGGTTCAGCTTTTGCTGGTCTTGATACGAATTTCAAGAATGTGAATACGCATTTGACGAATGTTGTCAATGAATTCACTGAAAAAGTAACGAACATTACGCAAGAAGTTCAAGGTGATGCTTTGTTGTGGAACAAGGATCAGGGGGCGTTTGTAGCGCAGCATGGAGAAGGAGATGCGAAAGCTAACAGCAAGATTACGTCCCTTCAGGCTGGCAAGATTACAGCAGATTCAACGGACGCTGTTAATGGATCTCAGATTTATTCTGTAAGTGATACATTTGCGAAGTATTTAGATGGTGGCGCTGGATATGATAATGAAGGCAAATGGATTGCTCCTACTTTCAAAGTTACGACATTCAATGATGATGGAAGTCCTGCAGAGCAGGAGTATGAGAGTGTAGCAGCTGCCTTTGCTGGTGTAAGCAGTTCATTCACGAAGCTTCATAATGAGATATCAGACAATATTGAGCAGAATGCGTTGTTGTGGAGTGATGAAGAGAGTGCCTTTGTAGCGCTTCATGGTAAGGAAGATGCAAGAAGCAAGAGCAAACTGAAGTCCCTTTTAGATGGTGATATCTCAGAAGGTTCGACGGAAGCGATCACGGGCAACCAGCTTTATTTGATGAGCAATCAGCTTTCTGCCTATTTTGGTGGTGGAGCTGGCTATAAGGCTGGTGAGTGGATAGCACCTACTTTCAATGTTGCGCAATTCAATTCTGATGGTAGTTCGTCAGAAAAGCAGATCTATCATGATGTAGCAGGAGCTTTTGATGGTGTCAGTGACGGTATGACGAGTATCAACGAGCGTATTCATGATGTTGAGAAGAATGTGGCGAGCAATGGTTTGAATTGGAATGAAGAAGAAGTCGCGTATGATGCGAAGCATGATAGTAAGTCGAGTAAAATTACGAATGTACTGGATGGTAAGAT
>NZ_JBHIMQ010000055.1:0-1541 GCF_042194225.1 Bartonella sp. MR110HLJHH
AAAGGATTATCGAAAACCTTTATGCCAACAGGAGCAGAGCTTGCAGAGTATTGCAGAAATTTGAAAGCAGAGCTTTTGTCGGGAGCATCAGTCATGAAATCGTATTTAAAAGCATCCGAAAAAACAGCAAAGTAGTGAAATTTGCTGATGATTTTGAGAATAGACATGCGTTTAAATTGACAGAAAGGCACCGTACAGAGCGATTTAAAGATTTTGTGATAAAAACCACATTGAAATTAAAAACGCTTCTGTACAGTCCATTTTGAGGCAAATAAACCCATCGGTAAAGTTATGGATTTAGATAGGGGATATTAAACCAGATGTTTTTAAAAAAACGTAAACAGAAAGGGCAAAAAAAGTGGGTTGCAACGGCGGTTGGGCATGCACCATGGGGATTAGGGGTAGCTGAGTATTTTTATAATCTTTACGAATATGATGATGGCACAAGAGAATACGAAGAATTTGACGGTGGTCAGTATCATGAGATGCCTGAGAATGTTGATTACAGTACCAAGGCGCAAGTGAAAGCTTGGATATATGGGGGTGGTATTCCGCAAAGCGTTCTCAATTACGAACCTCTTATAGATGAGATCAATAAAGATCTCAAAAAATTATCAAAAACCGCAGGAAATAAATATGTTTACAGATAAGCAGCTAAGAGCCTTGTTTGGTATTATAATTTTTATATTTTTATGCTTTTTAGGAATTAAAAAAAATCCCTACTTTATCCAAGGTATTTTGATATTTGCATCTTTTGGTTTGATAATAATAACAAATATTTTTGTAATTTTATGCAATTCTCATATTCCTTTTGAGTTGCAGAACAATCCAAAATATAAAAAAGATGATGATACAACAGGTTGGAAGATATTAACACGTGATTTACAACAGTATATGCACCGACTCTTAAAGCTAATAAGTTTAGCACTTGTCGTTTTAATTTTTCCAAATAGTTATACTGTATTTTGGTATTTAGATATCGTTATTTGGTACTTTTTTTTAATTTATTCATTCTTTCTCATGTTGCATACACGCAGTTTAATAAACATGTCCATTTACGCACTACATTTTTATACTAAAAACCAAAAGTAAAATTTAAAAGCACTTGATATTCAATGATGTAGGTATCAAAATGAAAAAAATAAAAAATACGTATTGACATTAATAAAAGGTTCGTTTAGAAAGGCGTCAAGTGTGTAGAAACACTTGCGAATAGCGGATAGGTTACGATACAGCCTCTCCCATGCCTTTTAAAATACTGACTTTCTTTTATGCTATCATTGGCATATAACGATTTATGTCGGGTGTAGTGTGTTATACAATACCCTTTTTAGGGGAAAGCACACAGCGGACTATTCGCCGTGTTTCTAGCGCCCGACGCCCTTATAGGGTGTCAATAGAAACCTTCTTTACGAATAGGATTACTAGCATGAAAGCTACAGTTAAAAATCAAAAAACATCTCCAAAATATCAACTCACCAATCAAACAATTCTTCGTGAGGGTAAAAAACTTTATCGCATTAAGGCGTTAAGAGATTTTG
>NZ_JBHIMQ010000056.1:0-1532 GCF_042194225.1 Bartonella sp. MR110HLJHH
AAATCCATATTTTTCTGCCATTTCTTTTAAAAAAGTAGAATTTGTCATCTTGATTTCCTACATTGCGCGCAATTCACGTGTGGCGTGAATCACGCTTGTGTTAAAAGGCTGGTTTGTTGTTAAATTTTTATGTCTTGAGGAATTCTCGTGTTTCCGCGAATATTAGCTAATCCACGAATTTCGGCATTTCTAAAAATCTTGACTGCGTCATAAATGCGAGCACTATCATAAACTTTTGCATCTCCAAAAATCTCAACATTTCCATAATTAACATCATCCTCATACGTGAAATTGGAGCATGATATAATGACATCACCATAAACTTTAGCATTGTTATAAATGAGAGCAGGACCACAAATTATTGCGTTCCCATATACACGAGCATTGTCGTAAACCTTGGCACTATTCTTTATTCGTGCATTCTCAAAAACTGCTGCGTCACCATAAATACGTGCGTCATTGTAAACTTCTGCATCACCGCAAACATGAGATTTGTCGCGAACAACAGCATCACCAAAAACATGTGCACTACCAGAAACCTTGGCATTACCGTAAACAACAGCACGACTGTAAACTTGTGCATCAGAATAAACTGAAGCATTTCCACTAATACAAGCGCCATCAAATATCTTAGCATTATGAAAAATGGTAGCGCTTTCATACACCTTGGCATCATCATACACCCAGCAATTACCTTTATGACCTAAGTTATATTCCTTTTCAATAAAACCACCAAGATCTCCTTTTTTGACATCATCAAAATCCCTTAAAGCACGAATACGGTGAAGAGTTTTTCCATCAAACTGAATTGTTTCATCAGTAAGTTTGTATTTCTTTTTCATGGTTTATTTCCTTGATTTGCGTACAATTCACCCGTGGCGTGAATCACGCTGGTGTTTAAAAATTGGTTTTTCGGTGTTAGAAACGGCTTATGTAGCTTATATCGCTTGCTGAATAGTCACTTTCGTAGATGATTGAATTGCGTCCACGAATTTCAAGATTACCAGAAATATTTACATTATCGAAAATATATACTCCATCTAGAATTTTCATATTTCCGGAAATGTGTGCTTTATCACTTATATAAGCATCTCCATAGACACGGGCATTGCCATAAACATGGCCCAAAACTCGAGCCTCACCATAAATTTGTGCATTGCCGTAAATTTGCGCATCATATTCAACATATGCTTCACCGCAAACTTTTGCATTTTCATAAACACGCGCCCTGCCTGTAATTTTTGCGCGTTCAAATACTTGTGCATTGCCGAAAATCTTAGCGTCACCATAAACCATAGCTTTATGCCAAACCCAACAATCGCCTTCATGCGATAGGTTGTCTTCTTTTTGTATATAGCCGCCTAAGTAACCTTTTTTAATATTTCTAAAATCTCTTAATGCACGTATGCGATAAAGTTTTTTACTTTTATCGGTTCTTGCATCATGAAATTCTTTTATTTCATCAGTAAGTTCATATTTCTTTTCCATGATTACTATTTCTCACGTTCTTCGATTACGGTGGAGCCACTAAT
>NZ_JBHIMQ010000057.1:0-1494 GCF_042194225.1 Bartonella sp. MR110HLJHH
TTTTGATACGTTTTGTGCAATAAAGAGATGTTCTTTTATATTTCGATTGGTTACTTTAATCGTTTATTTAGATCGCTAGCTGTTTTGATAATAAAAGCCGTGTCTTAAAGGACGCGGCTTTTTTGCTATAAAGAAGCCCCCCGCGTTATTTAAGCAGCGTCTTTTAGTGACAGATTATCATCACAGATATCATTACGAATTTTTGCACGGCTATTCACAACAGCATTGCCATAAATTTGCACATGATGATCAATATTTGATTTGCCATAGACCTTGGCATGATCATAAATCCTTACAAAGCAACCAACACGAGCCGAGCCAGAAACCTTGGCATGACCATAGATACTTGAATAATCCTTAATCCAGGCATTACAAAAAACATGGGCATTATCATAAACCCGCGCCCAGACATAAATGCGTGACTTGCCATACACATGGGCATTGCCAAAAATATAGCCACAAACATAGGCACTTTCATAGACACGGGCATTGTCATAAACCTTGGCACCATTAGAAATAGTAGCATTATCACTGATTACGGCATTACCATAAACATGCCCACAGACCTTAGCGTTATCATGAATTTTTGCGTTATCATAAATATAAGCGGTTGTATCAAAAACCAATGCCTTGCCATTAACGATAGCATTGCCATACACCTTGGCACCTCTAAAGATTTTAGCATCATTATAAATTTTAGCATTTTCATAAACAGTTGCATCGAAAAGAACCGCGGCATTATCATAGACCCAGCAATTGCCATCATGGGATAAGTTACTTTCATTTTCAATAAAACCGCCGAGGTCCCCCGCCTTAACATCATCGAAATCTCTTAGAGCACGTATGCGGTGTAAAGTAAGACCATCAAAAGTGAAGTTTTCATTAGTAAATTCATATTTTTTAGATACAGTTGTAGTGGTCATAGGTAGCTCCCTAATCTGACATTTGAATAAATTTTTAATAAGAGGTTTAAAGAAGGCGCCCCCGCCGCACCCGCGCGTTATTTAAGCTGTTTTCCTATGAGGACGACACATAACAAAGCAAATTTCACCATAAGGAGAAAGGCGTTCTGTATAAACATTATTCATTGTGTCACCACAAATATTCTTAGTAACAATAGCCATGCCACATGCATTGGCATTTTCATAAACATGCACTTTACTTACAATTTTTGCACTATCGAAAACATGGGCATTATCATACACATGGGCATTGGCAAAAACCTTTGCTGAATCGTAGACGCGAGCATTACCATATACAAAACCACCAACACCTGCATTGCCATAAACCTGCGCATTTTCGTAAACACGACCAGGGCTCACAACAATGGCCTGATCACCAACCCAGCAATTACCATCATGGGAAAGATTTTCTTCAGATTCAATATAGCCACCAAGTTGACCAGCTTTAACATCACCAAAATCTCTTAACGCCTTAATGCGATAAAGTTTTTTACCCTCACGAAGAATTGTTTGATTGGTGAGTTGATATTTT
>NZ_JBHIMQ010000058.1:0-1407 GCF_042194225.1 Bartonella sp. MR110HLJHH
TAAAGCTAATAAGTTTAGCACTTGTCGTTTTAATTTTTCCAAATAGTTATACTGTATTTTGGTATTTAGATATCGTTCTTTGGTACTTTTTTGTAGTTTGTTCATTCTTTCTCATGTTGCATACACGCAGTTTAATAAACATGTTCATTTACGCACTACATTTTATACTAAAAACCAAAAGTAAAATTTAAAAGCACTTGATATTCAACTAGGTAGGTATCAAAATGAAAAAAATAAAAAATACGTATTGACTTTAAAGAAAGGTTCGTTTATTGAGGTTGGCAAGTGCTTAACAAACACTATAGCGAATAGCGGATAAATCACGATAAGGTTTCTCCCATTTCTTAAAATACTGACTTTCTTTTATGCTATCTCTAGCATATAACGATTTTGTCGGGTGTGGTCACATCATACAATACTCTTTATGAGAAAAGTGTGACGACGGACTATTCGCCGTGTTTGTTAGCGCCCGACGCCCTTATAGGGCTGTTAATAACAAACAATTTAAACGAATAGGATTACTAGCATGAGTGCTACAGTTACAAATCAAGAAACTTCTCCAAAATATGAACTTACTAATGAAACGCGTGTGTTTAATAATCAAACTCTTTATCGCATTCGTGCTTTAAGAGATTTTGATGATGTTAAAGCTGGTCAATTGGGCGGCTTTATTAAAGATGAGAGTGATCTGTCTCATAAAGGCAATTGCTGGGTTTATGATGATGCTATGGTTATCCAAGCAAGCGTTTCCGAAAATGCCAAAATACGCAATAATGCTTGTGTTGTGAATTATGCTAAGGTTTATGGTAATGCTGTGATTAGTGATAAGGCATGGGTTTTGAGTGATAAGGCACATGTTTATGACAATGCAGTCATTAATGGAAATGCAAAAATTGGTGGCTATGTTTTTGGCAATGCCGTTGTGAGTGATAATGCCGTTATTACTGAGGGAGCTCTTATTTATGATAATGCCCGTGTTTATGAAAATGCGTATGTGAGTGGGCTTGTGTTTAATGATGCCCATGTCTACGGTAAATCACGCCTTGCTGCGTGGTCAAAAGCTTATGGCAATGCTCATGTTTTTGATAAAGCTATAGTTTATGATGGTAGCAATATTTATGACAATGCCAAGGTTTCTGGCTCGGCGCGTGTTGGTCCCTGTGCAAAAATTCATGATAATGCTCATGTGAGTGGCAAGGCACAAATTTGCCAATTTACAACGATTTATGGCAATGCTGTGCTTAAAGAAAATAAGAAATTTTCTGAAGATATGTGTGGTGATAATCAGTCACTAAAAGACGCTGCTTAAATAACGCGGGGGGCTGCTTTGTAGCAAAAAAGCCGCGTCCTTTAAGACACGGCTTTTATTATCAAAACAGCTAGCGATCTAAATAAACGATTAAAGTA
>NZ_JBHIMQ010000059.1:0-1384 GCF_042194225.1 Bartonella sp. MR110HLJHH
TGACCTGCTGTCTGCTTTATTTCTGATAGCCATTGTTTAAAACGCAAGTAACGCATTCCACCGCCTTCAAAACGGCGTGATTGAAAATTCACGGTACCACTGAATATGTCACTCTCGGCATTGCGAAACGCCCAACCCATCTTCGTACCTAGATCAAAACAAAGAATCGTGTTATTCACTGCTCCTCTCCATACAAAATGTGTTTTATAGAAGTGTTTTTTTCCGAAAATGAAGGAAAGAAGGGTGTAAGAAGTATGCAAATAGATAAAGATGTTATAGCTATAATTATTAGTATCTTTTCCCTAATACTATCGTTGTTTTTAAGATACGTAGATCTCAAAAAAGCAGAAAAGACTCGAAGAGAAGATTTATGCAATGTAGAAAAACAGTTTAACCATCTAGAAGAGCAAAATAAATCATTGCAAAAGCAAGCCACATCATCAGAAAAACATGTCAATTTTTTACTAAAAACAAAAGAAGAACTGGACTTAGGACCACCGCTACAGTTCAATGTACATAGTCCTACTCCAGACAAACATGATCCTAATAAATTTAGTGTCATATTATACATTAAAAATCCTACAGAAAGAATGATTAAAATAAATCACATATGGATAGAGAAAAAATGCCAATTCGAATTTGATAAAATAGTTTATAGCAACGGTACATTTATTAGCGGAAATGGCCAAATAACTATCAACCCCACATCTCCGAAACATATAGACCTAATAAAACTCGAAACAGAACAAACCTTACAAAATGGTCTTAATTCCTTTAATAATATAATCGGTGGACAAGAAATTAAATTAGAATTTTTCATTTGTTCCTCAAAATTGAATAAATCAGATACTCCGCTTTTTATTATGGAACATACTTCCTCAAGTAATCCTCAAAAAACAATTAAAGCTTCTTTTTGGACCTATTTCTTATCCCCTCATTCTTCCTAAGTTTATCCTCTAGATCCCATATTATTCTTTTTTGTTTAATTATCTCATCCCTAAGCTCTCCTGCCTGTTTAAAATAGTGATAAACCTCATAAAGCAAATATAGATTGGTAGTTATAGAAAGAACTGTTGCTACTAAACTCATCTTTCTCTCCTCACTTACCCTTCTTCTTACTCTTCTTATTCTTATGAGTCGGCGCTTTTACTGCTTCATCACGCGGCTTAAGCTTTTGTGTTAGTCTTTGAATTTCCGCATCACGTGATTGCACATCTGCTTCGAGTGTCGCCACAACTTCACTTACATTTCTGAATGCCTTTTCATGCTCTTCTATCTTTTGTTTCAGTTCTTCAACTTTCTCGTCGCGTGATTGAACATCTGCTTTTAGTGCCTGTATCTTTTCACTTTTCCGTTTAAACTCTTCTCGGTACGCATCTATCTT
>NZ_JBHIMQ010000006.1:0-105646 GCF_042194225.1 Bartonella sp. MR110HLJHH
TAGAGAAATGTTAGAAAATCCTATTCCCTAACTTTTATTTACGCGTCCCTCACTGTAAAAAAGCTGTATAAATACAGCAAGTTATTTTTACATAAAACTTACATGTTATCCGTGAATGGTATAACGGTAAAGCTCCTATGAAGTGTACAATTTACAGAGCACTAGCATCTTTACGCTTCATAAGAGACATTTTAAATTCTTTCTTTAAAAGTTTTTAGCCATATGCCGGTCCCACTTATGACGTGCAAGAGAATGATTTTGATTGATTCAATATAAACAGATTTGAAATGAGTGAATCTCACGATATTAGGGGCTCTCATTCAACATGAAAAAATAATGAATTATTATTATAAATCAGTGTGATGAGTCTTTAATGATAGGGAATCAACAATGCGAAGAGTCTATAATCTTTGGGCATCCAAGGCATTGAAGCGAGTTAAAAATGCGTTTTCAATTTGTTGGGTAGAATAGGGGTATAAATTAAGATCATCGGGTAAAATATTATTGGGAGAGCCAAAATAGCGAAGGGCTTCTTCTGTACTAAATCCAGCAAGCGTAATCGCTTCATAATATGCAGCGATACGGTCGGCTTGTTTGATTTTTTTTAAAAGTTTTTGAGAAAGATCAACGGGAAGAGAAAAGCGCATGTGGATAGCATCTTGGATGCCCTTTTCAATGCGTTCATATTGTGTTCCTATGACAGCTTTAAAGGGGGAAATCATATCGCCGATGACATATTCTGGAGCATCATGAAGAAGAGCATAAAGACATTCGTTGCTTCCCGATTGTGGAAAAAGTTTTTGAAATATTTGTTCAACCAAAAGTGAATGTTGTGCAACAGAATAGGCATGCTCCCCTCGTGTTTGACCGTTCCAACGTGCCACGCGAGAAAGTCCATGGGCAATATCCTCAATTTCAACATCAAAAGGAGAAGGGTTGAGAAGATCAAGTCTGCGTCCAGAGAGCATTCTTTGCCAAGCGCGTGCTTCTCCATTTTTTAATAATTCAGCTTTAGCCATGCGTATTTTCTATAGTATTTTCAGGAAAGGTAAAATTCATATTTTCAGCAATGTTTATAGTGACAGGAATGTTTTTTACAGTAAAGGGGATGTTATGGTCCATAGAATCTTTGACGTGATCAATACGCATTAAAGCGAGAGCCTCATTTTCTACACACGTTCCCAAGTAGCCAAGCACTTTTGTTCCTGCTTCAATGCTAGATTGAGGGGTTAATTCACACTGGCCTTTTACAATAAAAATACGGCGACGTGCTGCACGGCGGTGGTGCATTCGTGAAACAATTTCTTGTCCAATATAACATCCTTTATTGAATGAGAGTCCATTGATTTGATCGTAATTAATATCATGAGGAAAGACTTTGCCAACTTCATAGTCTTGACCACTTTCCGCAATTGCATAACGGATACGCAATTGATTCCATGTATCATGATACTCTGAAGTCAAAAAAGGTTTTTTGCCATAGATTCGTATTATTTTTTCTTGTTGTGGGAAGCGTTTATCAATAAAACTTGAATCAAAATTTAAAGTATCTGATTCATTATTCAAAGAAACCGTAACAAGCTCTTGTAATGGTTGTGTAATTTCTACTTTTTTACGCAGCTTATAGAGCAACAGACGTTGGTGAAGCGTATCAGCTAAAGGCATTCTGATATCAATCAGGTAACCATTTTCTTTTTTTCCGATAAGAAAATCAGCAAGAATCTTTCCTTGTGGGGATAAAAGGGCTCCAGGGAAAAGTTCCTGTGGACTGATTTTTTTTACATCTGTCGTGATCAAGGATTGTAGAAAATCTGTTGCTTCTTCGCCTGTAATTTGAATAAGCCCGCGGTTTTTTAAGCAAATGGCATTTTGTTTTTCAATCATGGTTCTTGCCTTTCTGCTCAAAGTTACATAATCGATAAGTGAGCAATATGTAAGGAGCGTGGCTATGTTTAAAACATTTGATACAATTTTTAAAGGTGCAACACTTGTGAATCATGATGGAAGAAGCAAGCGTGATATTGGTATTACAAATGGTCGTATTGCTGAAATAGGCAACCTTACATGTGCATCGGCTAGTGAGGTCATTGATTGTACGGGGCTTCATATTTTACCAGGAATTATTGATAGCCAAGTGCATTTTCGTGAGCCAGGAAATGAATATAAGGAGGATTTGGAAAGTGGCTCGTATTCTGCTGTGTTAGGGGGTGTTACGGCAGTTTTTGAAATGCCTAATACCAATCCGTTGACAACATCAGAAGAAACATTAAACGATAAGGTTAAACGCGGATTTCATCGAATGCATTGTGATTTTGCATTTTGGGTTGGAGGAACGCGTGAAAATGCCCATGAACTCTCTGAGTTAGAAAGACTTCCCGGTGCGGCTGGAATTAAAGTCTTTATGGGGGCCTCTACCGGTGATCTTTTGGTTGATGATGATGAAAGTGTACGCCTTATTTTGAAGAATACACGCCGTCGTGCAGCTTTTCATTCTGAAGATGAGGCGAGGCTCAAAGAGCGTAAAATATTGCGTATTGAAGGGGATGCATCGTCACATCCGATTTGGCGTGATGAAGTTGCGGCATTAAAATGTACGCAGCGTTTGGTAAAAATTGCCCATGAGACGAAAGCACGGATTCATGTGTTACATCTTTCGACAGAAGAAGAAATTGATTTTCTAAAAAAACATAAGGATGTTGCAACAATTGAAGTGACACAACATCATTTGACTCTCACGGCTGATGATTATAAGAAGTTTGGTACATTAATTCAGATGAATCCGCCTATTCGTGAGTCGCGCCACCGTGAAGCTCTTTGGTACGGTGTTCAACAAGGAATTATTGATGTCTTAGGCTCAGATCATGCGCCTCATACTCTTGAAGAAAAACTTCAACCTTATCCCTCTTCACCTTCAGGAATGACAGGGGTGCAAACAACAGCAGCAATTATGTTGACACATGTGAATGAAGGAAAAATATCTCTTGAACGTTTTGTTGATCTCACTTCACATGGCCCTAGTCGTATTTTTGGTATAAGCTGTAAAGGGCGCATTGCTGTTGGGTACGATGCTGATTTAACCATTGTTGATCTTAAGAGAGAAGAAATTATTACGAATGGCTTAATTGGTTCGCGTGCCGGTTGGACACCTTATGATGGTCAAAAAGTTAAAGGTTGGCCTGTTGGGACTATTATCCGTGGTATGCGCGTTATGTGGGAAGGTGAAATTGTCACACCTTCACAAGGAGAGCCTGTTAAATTTATGGAAACTTTGGTGTAAACAGATTAAAAAGTATGCCGTAAAATATCATCTTTTAGAGTGATGATATAGGGTATGTCAGCCTCTTTGGCACATAAGTGTTTTTTATGCGTGGTGAATATTCTTAGGCTTATTTGTAGAAACTATGAAGCAAATTACATGAGTGGGAAGCCAAGAGGAATCTTGTTCAACAAGAACCTAGATTATTTACAGAGCAAATTTAGTTAACAATCTTCATCCTTTGAGGTGTGGGGAGGAAGCCAAAGAACGATTTTGTATGGGGAAAAAGGCGCTCATACGAATAAAAGCGTATCGAGACATTATTCTTTAAAAGTTTCTCTATTTTCAGAGCTGGTTTATTGCTCCCCGCATTTGTGAGAGGAATATCATTGATATCGCTAAAATGGAGAAAGATACTTTTTGCATAGATTAATTATTTATAATGCATGAGGAGGTTTTCAGATAAAATTCTTCCTTCCTCTATGTATCTTTGATTGGCTTCAATGGCTGCTTGGGTACAATGGTGATAATTTTCTGAGAAAGCACGATACGCTTCATTAAACGCTTCATAAAAATAAGCACGTCTTTGTGGAATGGGGTGTTCTGCTTCAATTAGTGCATTCATATAATCATACCATTGGTTTGTTGGAGGCTCGCAAAGATTTTGGAGAGAATGCAATGATCCCAAAATTTCTGCTAGTCGGAGTAATTTTTTTTCATAAGGTGGAGATTGTTGCGCAAAGGTTGGCATTGAAATGACAAGAAATATTAAAATAATGATGTTCATCAATCTATTACGCATTATTTTTATTGCTTTCTTTGAATAAAACTCTGTACAGATAAAATAATTTTGTCATGAGAACTGTGTAAAAAAATAGAGTTAATTGCTACATTATTCTCAATTATTGATTATAAAATATAGGGCGTAAGAGGCAGTAAGGAACCCATTGTGGAATATTGAAAATACTGACGAAGCTTTGTGTGGTTAAAAATTTAAGATTTGCTTCCTGAAAGCTATCTATTTTTCACATAGGTTTATATTGTGTTGCCTATAGAATTTTTTCTAAGCTCGTTTTCTTTAAGAAGGGAAAGCATCTCTAATGATAGAATGCTTTTGTTCAATCAAATAAAATAGATTGTTTTTATGATAAATGATGGATACAGCCGTGAATACAATGGGAAAATGGTAAGAAGAAATTACTATAAGAAAAAAGTTTTTAGCCTAAACCGCGTAATACGATAATTTGAGATAAGATGCATCTAAAAGGAGCGGTGCATAATATCGTCTATGGAGTCAATAATGAAAGAGTTGCGATTTTATAATACGCTGACACGTAAAAAAGAAAATTTTACACCAATAGATCCGACAAGAGTACGTCTTTATGTTTGTGGACCGACAGTTTATGATTATGCGCATGTAGGAAATGCACGCCCTGTCATTGTTTTTGATATTTTATTTCGTTTATTGCGTCATGTTTATGGCAATGAGCATGTTCTATATGCGCGTAATATTACAGATGTTGATGATAAAATTAATGCACGAGCAGCTTTTGAATATCCAAACTTGTCATTGAATGACGCCATTCGTCAATTAACAGAACGTACATATTGCCAGTTTCAACAAGATACAATAGCACTTGGTTGTCTATTACCAACCAGTCAGCCGCGCGCAACCGAGCATTTAGAGGAAATGCGCTCTTTAATTGAAAGATTGCTTGAAAAGGGGCACGCTTATAAAGCGGAAAATCATATATTATTTTCTGTAAGTAGCATAAAAAATCCTCCCCACTATGGGGCATTTGCAAATCGTTCTTTAGATGAAATGAGGGCGGGGGCGCGTATTGATGTTGCTGCTTATAAAAGGGAAGAGATGGATTTTGTTTTATGGAAACCTTCTGTGGAAGGGGAGCCAGGTTGGGAATCGCCGGCCGGAATTCCTGTTTTAGGTCGTCCAGGTTGGCATATTGAATGTTCTGCGATGTCAATGGCAAAGTTATTAGCGCCCTATGGCGGTGGTTTAACTTGTGATGATCCAACCGCGAATGTTTTTGATATCCATGGTGGTGGACTTGATTTAATTTTTCCTCATCATGAAAACGAGATTGCACAAAGTTGTTCAGCTTTTGGGACGGAGCGAATGGCAAATTTTTGGATGCATAATGGTTTTTTACAAGTTGAAGGCAAAAAGATGTCGAAAAGCTTTGGCAATTTCATAACTATTCGTTCTGTTTTAGAGAATAATTTTTTGGAGTTTAATGGTATTTTAATCGATGAAATGAAGAAAAATTGGGCTGGTTTGTCTGCGCGTTTTTCGATGTTGCAAACGCATTATCGTGAACCATTAAATTGGACAGCGCAGCGTTTAATACAATCGAGTGGCGAACTATATCGTTGGTATGAATTGCTTCGCAGCAAAAAAAGTGAGATGGAAAACAATGAAGCAATTAATGATACTTTGATAGATGCACTCAGTGATGATCTTAATACTCCAAAAGCACTGACTCTTTTGCGAAAGTTTTATAAAGAAGGGAATGCGCTGGCTCTTGCTAATGGGATGAATTTATTAGGACTGTTACGACAAGAATGGATTAAAGAAATAGACTGCCCATTATTTATAAAAAAAACTTTTCTTGATTCAAAATTTATTGATCAACGTATTGCTGAAAGACTACGACTTATCCATAATAAAGAGTGGGAAGCAGCGGATACAATTCGTGATGAGCTTGCAGCGGAGGGGGTTCTTTTAAAAGACAGTAAGGATCCGCAGAGTGGTGAGCGCATAACTGTGTGGGAAATAAAACGATTTTAATTTTCCTATTCCAGCAGCTTACATAAATAAAGGGAGGAAAATTTGATGGAATTTTTATATCATTATGGGTATATCGCGCTTAAGCTGGCTGTAGGTCTTGTTGCCTTCTTATTTATTTTAAGAACGACGGGGCGGGGGAGCCTTAGTCAGATGACACCAGTTGATTTGGTCAGTAATTTTGTTATGGGAGGTATTATTGGAGGCGTTATTTATAATCAGAGTATTAGTAGCATTCAATTATTGCTTGTTTTACTCATCTGGCAAACCTTGATTACATCTTTTAATTTTTTTGCACGCTATTCAGTTTTTTTTCGTCGTCTTATTGCAGGGCGGAATGTTACATTAGTTTTAGATGGGGTTTTCCAAATAGATAAGATTAAGAACTTAGGGATCAATGTTAATGATCTCATTACGATGTTACGTCTTAAAGGGTGTCACTTACATGAAGCCGCTTTTGTTCGTTTGGAAACCAATGGTGATTTCACTGTCATTAAAAAGGAAGAAGGGAAGAAATCGACGATTTTAATAGAAAATGGTGAAGTTATTGATGATGGACTTAAAGAGATTGGTAAAACAAAAAAGTGGCTTCAGGCAGAATTGAAAAAAAACCATGTAAAAGTTGAAAATTTATTTGCAGCAGAGTGGTATGAAAATACAGATAAAAATAATAAATTGTATAGTGGATTATTTCTTGTTCCTTTTTCAAAAACAGTCTAACTTTAAATAACGAGTGGGTATAGCTTATTGGAAGCGTAATGAAGAGATAAATCTATAAACAACCACAGGGGGGTATTTTGCCTTTTTCGTGTGGATGATAGAGAAGTAAGGACTTTATGAAACGCAATGAAATGACAAAGACTGTATCATCAGATACAGGCAGAACTCTGCACACACTTTACAATTTATGGCCCTATATGTGGCCAGTAGGGCGACGTGATCTAAAAATACGTGTGCTATGGGCAATATTTTATCTTGTTTTGGCTAAGCTCGTTCTCATATCTGTACCGTATTTCTTTAAATATTCTACGAATGTGCTTGATTCAAGCTTTCAGCTACCTGAATGGTTCCCATCCAGTTTGATTATTCCCATCATGCTCGTTTTGGCATATAATGTCGCACGTATTATGCAGGCTGGATTAAATCAATTACGCGATTCTCTTTTTGCCACTGTTGGTCAATATGCTGTTCGTCAATTGGCTTATAAAACCTTTGTACATATGCATGAGTTATCCTTGCGATTTCATTTGGAACGCCGAACTGGTGGGCTTTCTCGTGTGATTGAGCGTGGTACAAAAGGAATTGAAGCGATCGTAAGATTTTCAATTCTGAACACAGTACCGACAGTTCTAGAGTTTATATTAACGGCACTTGTATTTTACATAAGTTATGGGTGGCATTATCTTCTCATCGTTGTTGCAACGGTTGGATTATATATCTTGTTTACCATTAAGGCGAGTGATTGGCGCATTCGTATTCGGCAACAAATGAATACAGCAGATACTGAGGCCAATACGCGTGCAGTTGATTCTCTTTTGAATTTTGAAACGGTGAAATATTTTGGCAATGAAACTCTAGAAGCCGATCGATTTGATGCTTCTATGGTAGGTTATGAAAAAGCCGCAACAAAGATTTGGACATCGTTAAGCTGGCTTAATTTTGGTCAGGCTCTTATCTTTGGTATTGGAATGACGATCATGATGCTGATGTCAGCTTATGAAGTTTTTTATAAAACACAAACTTTGGGTGATTTTGTTTTTATTAATGCACTTTTAATGCAACTTTCCATTCCACTGAATTTTATTGGTTCAATTTATCGTGATATTCGACAAGGTTTAACGGATATTGAAGCAATGTTTGATCTTTTAGATGTTCAGAAGGAGATCGTTGATAAATCGGATGCTAAACCGTTAGAGATAAGGGATGGGACCATTCGTTTTCATCAGGTAAAGTTTTCCTATGATTCGACACGTCAGATTCTCAGAGATATTGATTTTGAAGTTCCTGGAGGAAAAACAGTCGCCATTGTCGGTCCATCTGGTGCAGGTAAATCAACTATTTCTCGGTTGCTTTTTCGGTTTTATGATGTTGACGCGGGTTCTATCACAATTGACGGGCAGGATATTCGTGACGTAACACAAAAGAGTTTGCGTGAAGCGATTGGCATGGTCCCACAAGATACAGTGTTATTTAATGATACAATTGCCTATAATATTTGCTATGGGCGTCCAAGTGCTACAGATGAAGAAATGCGCAAAGCTGCTGAAATGGCACAAATATCAAAATTTATTGAAATTTTACCGGAAGGTTTTCAGTCTATGGTAGGAGAGCGAGGTCTCAAATTATCAGGTGGTGAAAAACAACGTGTGGCTATTGCACGGACACTTTTAAAAGCCCCCCCACTTCTTATTCTAGATGAAGCAACATCGGCTCTTGATACGGCAACGGAACAGGAAATTCAACAAGCATTGGATATTGTAAGCCGTGGACGTACAACACTGATTATTGCTCACCGTCTTTCTACTGTCATCAATGCTGATGAAATTTTGGTTCTTAAAAGTGGTCGTATTATTGAAAATGGGGCGCATACAGAGCTTTTACGCAAGAAAGGTTTATATGCTTCAATGTGGAATAAGCAGCTTGAAGCATCGAAAGCTGAAGAAAAATTACGTAAAATACGTGAAGAAGATGAGACGAGTGTTGTTAATCGTAAAAAATAAATAGGGCAAAATGTAATCTATATCTTTATATGGAGTGATTGATTAAATACATAAAAAGACACAAGAGGAACAAAAAGATTTGTTGCTTGTTTGAGTTTACGATGAATAGGAAATTATATGAGTATTCTGCAATCTTTCCATAATAGCTTTGTACCGGTTCATAAAGAGGGTTATCCTTTTATTGTAGCGTTTTTTGTTATTTCGCTCATTCTTGGTTGGATATGGAGTCCGTTGTTTTGGTTTGGTCTCGTTCTCACGGTGTGGTGTATATACTTTTTTCGTAATCCAGATCGTGTGATCCCTTTAAATTCAAATTGGGTTATGTCGCCTGCAGATGGGCGTATTTCATTTGTGGAATCATGTGTTCCACCTGAAGAATTAGGATTAGGGAAAGATGAAATGATCCGTATTTCCATTTTTATGGATGTTTTTTCATGCCATATTAATCGTATTCCTATCAGTGGTACAGTAGAGTCTATCGTTTATCATCCAGGTCGATTTACCAATGCTGAGTTTGATAAAGCTAGCCAGTTTAATGAGCGTAATGGTGTGGTAATTGATAGCAAACATGGTAAAATCGGTATCGTACAAATAGCGGGAATGGTTGCACGCCGGATTGTTTGTTGGTCAAAAGAAAACGATGCCGTTATGACTGGTGAGCGATTTGGATTGATTCGTTTTGGTTCTCGCCTTGATATTTATATACCAACTGAAATGAAATTGCGTGTTGCAGTTGGACAGACCGCAATTGCTGGAGAAACAGTTTTGGGTTCTTTTGATGATAAGAGTGCCACAACGGACTTCAGATACGATTAGGACTCACAATGAAAAATTTTTCGCCATTTTCTTCATTCAATCCTGAGGGGCAGCATGATGATGTTGCAAGTCGGCGGCGTTCACCTACATCAATGCGGTATGTCATTCCCAATATCATTACTATTTTAGCAATTTGTGCAGGGATGAGCAGCATTCGTTTGGCTTTTGAACATCGCTATGAAGCTGCTATTTTAATGGTGCTTTTGGCCGCAGTTTTAGATGGTGCTGATGGTCGCATTGCCCGTTTAATAGATGGTAGTTCATCTTTTGGGGCACAGATGGATTCTCTTGCTGATGTTATAAATTTTGGTGTTACCCCTGCACTTATTGTTTATTCTTTTATCTTGAATCAAGCAAATCACATTGGTTGGGTTGCAGCCCTTGTTTATTGTGTTGCTTGTTGTTTGCGGTTAGCACGTTTTAATGTGATGTTGGATAACACCAATATACCTAAGTGGCAGAAAAGTTATTTTGTTGGTGTTCCAGCACCAGCAGGAGCATTACTCCTTTTATTGCCTACCTATTTAGGCGCTCTTGGTTTGGTCCCCAATTGGGGGTGGGCATTATTTTTTAGTCTTTATACTGTAATTATTGCTTTTCTTTTGATTAGTCGTTTACCAGTATGGAATGCAAAAACAATTGATCAAAATTTAAGGCGCGATATCGTTATACCGTGCATGTTGGTCATTGTTATTTATGTCGGTTTTCTTGCGACTTACACATGGAAAACTTTATTGATTACAGCTGTTAGCTATATGATTTTTCTCCCCTGTAGTTTTATCGCTTATAATAAACGTGCTACTTTAGAAGAGAAAAAGGCTGATGCTAAATCTATCCAAGAATCATAAAGTGTTTTATTCTTCTGTTGAGAAGCACAGGAAAAAGAGAGAGTTAAACGATTTACTTCTCCGATGATGATCAATCAGGTACATGATAATCTACAAACCGATTTTTATGAACATTAAAGAGTTTTCCAGTTTCCTTTAAATCAGGTGATAGCAAATGTACTATCTTTTTTGCAACCTCTTGTGGTGAAGGGAGAGTTTGTGGATCTTCACCGGGCATAGCTTCAGCGCGCATGGCAGTGCGTGTGGCACCAGGGTTGACACAATTAATCTTAATAGGGGTTTGTTTGAGTTCTTCTGCCCAACAGCGGGCAATCATCTCTAAAGCCGCTTTAGAGGCTGCATAAGCTCCCCAGAAAGGGCGCGCAGCATGCGCAACGCTTGAGGATAACAGAATGGCTCGTCCAGCATCAGATTCACGTAATAAAGGCTCAACAGCTTTCATTAAGCGCCATTGGCTGAAAAGATTTATTTGAAAAACATCTTCAAATACCGTGTTTTCTATATGCGCTATTGGTGAGAGTGTTCCAAGGATTCCTGCGTTTGCAACGATAATATCAAGTTTTTTCCAGCGTTTGGCAATTGAGATAGCAAGAGTATCGATGTTTTCCATATGATGCAAGTCAAGGGGAACAAGGGTTGCATGAGCCCCTTTTTCTCGGATTTGATTATCTAATTCAGTAAGTCCACTGACTGTTCGTGCAAGAGCAATAATATGAGCGCCGCGTGCAGCAAGCTCGAGTGCCAAATAATAGCCAATTCCTCTTGATGCGCCAGTAACAAGTGCAACACGCCCATGGAGACTAAAGTCACATTTTGTCATCATTAATCTCTTGTTTTAAGAACAGATGATTGATGAGTTTTGGAGAGATTTTCTTGATCAACCAGTTGCGTAGGATAATATCCAGTAAAATAATGGTCAGTAAATTGTGGATCGGCGTTATTCCGTTTTTCCCCTGCTACAGCAAGATATAATCCATCCGTTGAAAGAAATTCTAATGAATCTGCTCCAATAAAATCACACATAGATTTTAAATCTGGATATTGATTTGCTAAAAGGCTTTCAACTTTAGGTGTATCAATACCATAAAAGTCGGGATAGAAAATCATAGGGCTAGAAATGCGCATATGAACTTCTTTTGCTCCTGCATCACGGAGCATTCGCACAATTTTAAGAGATGTTGTTCCACGTACAATAGAGTCATCAACAAGAATAACACGTTTTCTTTCAATCACAGGACGGTTTGCAGAATGTTTTAACTTGACACCAAAAGCACGAATTTGTTGTGTTGGTTCGATAAAAGTACGGCCAACATAGTGATTACGGATAATACCAAGCTCGAAGGGAATTCCAATTTCTTGTGCATAGCCAATTGCGGCAGGAGTTCCTCCATCAGGAACAGGAACCACAACATCACCCTCACAAGGGGCTTCCTGTGCTAAACGGATTCCCATATTTTTGCGTGTTGCATAGACACTACGCCCTCCAACGATTGAGTCCGGACGGGCAAAATAAACATATTCAAACAAGCAAAGTTTTTCTGGTTTTTCATTTTTGGGTTTTATAATTTTTTTAGTAATTTCCCCATTTTTTTGTATTTCACATATGATGATCTCCCCATTTTTAACATCACGGACATACTTTGCTCCAATAATATCAAGAGCACAAGTTTCAGAACAAAAAATAGGCTTACCATCAAGTTCCCCCATCACAAGGGGTCTAATCCCTGTTGGATCGCGTGCAGCAATAAGCTTTGTACGTGTGAGCGCTAACATAGCATACCCACCTTCTACTTGCCGAATTGCATCAACAAAACGATCAGAGGACGATTCATAACGTGAGCGGGCAATAAGATGAAGAAAAACTTCTGAATCTGATGTTGATTGACAGATAGCTCCAGAAGCGATGAGTTCACGGCGTAATGTAAGACCATTGGTAAGATTACCATTATGAGCAATAGCAATGCCTCCAGCTTTTAATTCAGCAAAAAGGGGTTGAACATTGCGTAATGCTACTTCTCCAGTTGTTGAATAACGGGTATGTCCAATAGCGCGATTTCCTGGTAAGCGTGCAAGTGTTGTAGGATTTGTATAGTGATCACCAACAAGACCTAAATGCTTTTCTTGATGAAACATTTTATTATGGTAGGAAACAATACCAGCTGCTTCTTGCCCACGATGCTGAAGTGCGTGGAGTCCAAGAGCTGTTAATGTTGCTGCATCTTCATGCCCAAGAATACCAAAAACGCCACATTCTTCATGAAGGGTATCATCATCTAACGAAAATTCTTGACAGAAAACATCACTTTTTATCATCATATTCTTTCAGTTGTGATACGGAGGAATCATTAATATCACATTTTACATCATTTAGTTCTCTTTCCTCATGAAAAACTATTCTTTATTTTTTAAAATTATCTTTTTATGAGAGTGTTGCTCATACGTATGTTTATTGCTGTCTTTAAACAAATTTTCCGCCTTTTCGAGAACAGATCCAATATCTTTTGGGAGTATTTCCCAAACTTTTTGTCCTAGTGAATCTAAAATAGGCCTTGTTTTTGCATTTTTTAACCAATTCGCTTGAAGCTCGGGTTTAATCAGTGCATTAATCAGCAACATACCGATGACCATGATAAGTAAACCGCGAAGTGCTCCAAAAATAAAACCAATAGCACGGTCAAGGATACCAATTCGACTATCAATAATAAAATCAGAGATCTTCATTGTAATAATTGAAGTAATAATGAGAACAATAATAAAAATCGTGACCAATGTTGTGATCAATGCAATCATTTTATTAGAGAGATAGTGTTCAAAGAAAGGTAAGACAGGCTTGAATAAAAACAGTGTCGTAATAGCTGCAACTGCCCAAGAAATCAACGATAACACTTCACGTGAAAACCCTCGAAGCATAGCAAGAAAAGCGGACAACAGGATGATTACTACGACAATTCCATCAAGGATTGTTATGATCATTTGTTTGTTCCTTATACATAAAGTTGTGTTCTTATAAGTCTGTGTACAAATATATTTTTTGTTCTTATAGCAAGGATCTTTTGTATTTTATAGAGTTTTTTCTATATTATCATATCTGTGGTGCAGATCATTTTTTACTTACGGTAAGAGTAGCAACGAGTTCGGGAAGGTCGGAGAAAGTTTTTTGTTGAAAATTGAGCGACTTTATCATTTCGGTTGTTGTTGTGGGATGAAATGCTCCTTGAAAGCCGAGTTTTTTTGCTTCATTGATGCGCTGTGCTGAATGTGAAACAGCGCGGGTAGCTCCTGAAAGACTGACTTCACCAAAATATACATAATCCGTTGGCAATGCGATATTGGCAAGAGAGGATACCAAAGCAGCGGCTACAGCTAAATCAGCAGCGGGTTCTGATATGCGATATCCACCTGCTACGTTCAGATAGACATCATGCTGTCCAAAACGAATGCCGCAATGGGCTTCTAAAACGGCAAGAATCATAGAAAGGCGATTTCCATCCCATCCGACAACCGCACGTCTTGGTGTCCCAAGGGAAGAAGGAGCAACAAGCGCTTGAATTTCTACGAGTATCGGGCGTGTCCCTTCCATTCCCGCAAAAACAGCAGCACCTGGTGCTTTTTCATTACGTTCTCCTAAAAACAATTCGGATGGATTTATCACTTCGCGTAATCCTTTATCAGACATTTCAAAGACACCAATTTCATCTGTTGGTCCGAAGCGATTTTTTACAGTTCTAAGAATGCGATAATGATGTCCTCCTTCACCCTCAAAATAGAGAACGCCATCAACCATATGTTCAACAACTCGAGGACCAGCAATTTGCCCATCTTTTGTAACATGACCAACAAGAACAACGGCGGCTCCTGTTTTCTTGGCAAAGCGGATCATTGCTTGAGCACCGATACGTACTTGTGTGACAGTGCCGGGTGATGAATCTGCTGTATCTGACCATAGGGTTTGAATCGAATCGATAATCACCATATCAAGGTTTTTATGTTGGCTTAAGGTTGCCAGAATATCTTCAACATTGGTTTCAGCAGCAAGTTTCACTTCTGTATTGTTAGCTTCAAGCCTTTGTGCGCGCAGACAAATTTGCGCAATAGCCTCTTCACCTGAAACATAGATGACATTATATCCTTTACGTGATAAAGCAGCGGCTGTTTGTGTCAGCAATGTTGATTTACCAATACCCGGGTCACCACCAACAAGGAGTGCCGATCCACGGACAAAGCCTCCACCGGTAACACGATCAAGTTCAGCAATACCAGAATGAATACGTGGAGCATCTTCGATATTTCCAGAAAGAGATGTGAGTGTGACGATGCGTCCTTTACGAGCATTCTGCTTAGGAGCACTTCCTATGCCGCCATTTATAGTTTCTTCGATAAGGGAATTCCATTCTCCACAAGCACTACATTTTCCCGCCCAACGAGAATGGACAGTTCCACAATTTTGGCAGATAAATTGAATACGATTACGCGCCATGTTGATTTAACCAATTTGCTCTGGAAGATAATTGCTATCGGCCAGATCACTGAATCGTGTGAAATCAGATTGAAAGGCAAGTGGCACGATTCCTGTCGGCCCATGGCGCTGTTTTGCAATAATAACATCAGCTTTTCCAAAAGCTTTGTCCATTATTTCTTGCCATTTTGTATGTTCCAAGCTACCTAACTTTGGTTCTTCATTTTTGAGATAATATTCTTCGCGATAGACAAACAGAACAATGTCGGCATCTTGCTCAATTGAACCAGATTCACGTAAATCTGAAAGTTGTGGACGTTTATCTGTTCTATTTTCTACTTGACGTGAAAGTTGAGAGAGAGCGATAATAGGAATGTTCAATTCTTTCGCTAATGCTTTTAATCCTGTGGTAATTTCTGTGATCTCTTGAACACGGTTTTCTGATGAACGCTTTGAACTGCTTGTCATGAGTTGGATATAGTCAATAAACAAGATATCTAAGCCATGTTGTCGCTTGAGACGCCGCGCACGAGCAGCTAATTGCGTAATTGATATTCCCCCAGTTTGATCAATATAAAGTGGTGCCTTTTGTAGTTGGTTCACCGCACGAATAATTTTTGAAAATTGTTCATCTGAAATATTACCACGCCGAATATCAGAAGAAGAGACTTCTGTTTGTTCAGAAATAATACGTGTTGCAAGCTGTTCTGAGGACATTTCAAGTGAGAAGAAACCTACAATGCCGCCTTCATTTTCTTGAATATTGGCATTGCGATTATAAGCATTAGCAATATTAAAGGCAATATTGGTAGCCAGTGAGGTTTTACCCATACCAGGGCGTCCCGCAAGGATAATTAAGTCAGATGCTTGTAATCCTCCCATTTTTTCATCAAGTGTTTTAATATGGGTGGCTATCCCGGATAATTGTGAAGAGCGCTTTTTCGCAGCACTTGCCATATCGATAGCTTTTTTGATAGCCTCATTAAAATTTTCAAATCCACCTCCATATTTCCCTTTTTCTGCTAGCTCAAATAACTGATTTTCAACAGTTTCAATTTGTTGGGTAGGCGTGAGCTCTACAGGAGCATCAAAGGCTGTATTGACAACTTGAGTTCCAAGGTTAATCAAAGACCGGCGGATAAAAAGATCGTAAATAACGCGTCCATAATCTTCAGCGTTAATAATAGTGACTGCCTCTGTGGCTAAGCGAACAACATACTGGTAGACAGTAATATCTCCAATTTTTTCTTCCATTTGGATATAGGGCTTGATTGTAACTGGATCTACACGTTTTCCTGTTTTAATAAGGTGAGATAAAACATGATAAATTTTTTGATGCAATGGTTCAAAAAAATGTTCTGGTTTTAGAAAATCTGAAACGCGGTCAAGAGAATCATTGTTGATAAAGATGGCACCAAGCAATGCCTGTTCAGCTTCAATATTATACGGAAGTTGCCGAAAAGAAGGAGAATCTTCTTTTTTTGAAGAGCCTACATTAACAACGTTAGTTTCTTCCATAATATTTTTCCACTAAAATTCCAAGTCTAGCTACTTTAGGCGATAAATTGAAAATCGTATAATTAAAAGAATAGAGCTACAAACCTTCATTTTAAGTTAAAATTATGTAATTTTTCAAAACTCTCTTTTCGTTGCTCATTTATCATTTGTATATTATTTGTGTTACGTCTATCTATTTTATTTTATAATACGTAATTTTAAAGTGGAAGTTTTGGTACTCTAAATTTAAGTATTTTGAAGTTACATGACCTTAAAATTCCAATATCTGTGTAAGCAGAATTACTCTTTTATAACTGAAATTATTTCAGATCATATGAGGATACAATCAACTTACCGCTCATACAAGCCTTACCCTGAAAGGTAGAACTTTAAATTATTTTTGCTTTATATGCTGGAAACAAAAGATATTTCCTCTTAGTGATATCATCATTCTCGGCATGTAATGCCTTTAAATAATATATTGCTAATTCTTTCATAAAAATTAGGTTCTTTATGTATGATGGCCATAAAATACTCACTTTTAAAGTGTGAGTATTTTATGAGCAATATTTAAAATGGAATAAAAAATATAAAACAGAAAGCAAAAATAGCGATTAAGCTTCTTGATGAGAACTGTTTATATCGTTGTCATTAATTTCTTCTGCCAATAATTCTTCCTGACTTTCTTCTAATAATTCTTCTTGAATATTATATATTTCTTTAGCAGAAGTGAGAGTTTCACCTTCTGCTTGGCGTTGTGCTTCACTGGTAGAACGCGCAACATTAATAATCACAGAAATTTGAACCTCAGGATGTAAGCTAAGAGTGATAGTGTGAAGACCAATCATTTTTATTGGATGGTTAAGTTCGACTTGATTTCTCCCAATAGAAAAGCCTTCATCTGTTATAATTTCAGCAATATCACGTGTTGACACAGAACCATAAAGTTGTCCTGTTTCACCAGCAGAACGAACAACAATGAATGATTGTCCATCAAGTTTTTCAGCAACTTTTTGCGCTTCGCTTTTGCGTTCAAGATTACGTGCTTCAAGTTGTGCACGTTGTATCTCAAAATGCTTTTTATTGGCTTCATTTGCGCGTAAAGCTTTACCTTGAGGCAAGAGAAAATTACGCGCATAACCATCTTTAACTGAGACAATATCACCCATCTGACCAAGACGAGGAATGCGCTCAAGTAAAATAATATCCATAGTTTTTCCTTTCGAACAAATAAATTTAGTGGAGTTTTTTGCGTGATTGAAAATTATATTGAATAGCAGCCCAAATTCCCATCAAAAGCATCATGAAAACAATAGGTGGAGTAAAAACGACTGTTAAAATAGCAATATAAACAAGAGAAAGTATAATAATCCGACCGTTTACCCCTTTTGTAATATTGTGAAGATATGCTAGACCGCTAACTAATATGATGACAGTGTATGCAGTACTAAAGACACGGGTACTCAAGTTAAGAGAAGCGCTCAACTCAATCATCGATGCTATGCAAACAATGATGAAAATAACAATTCCAGAAATTGGAAGGCGGAGAGTTTGGCTCCAATCATCACGGGGTCTTTTCAGCCATTTCATGTGTTGTGCTGCTATCATGGAAAAGTAAAGGTTACCAATGAGAAAAACCAAACTATAAAGAGTCAAAGAAACAGCAGTAAAAGTTGCTGGATGCGTCATTAAAAGCTCACTAAAAGCGCGTATATCGGCTTCTTTTATTGACTGTGATTGTTGCAGAGTTTGTGCTATGTTTTCGGTGATTTTTTTTGCAATGACGGGTGTGGAAGGACGGGTTTGAACATAGAGCCCAATGAAAGTTGCTATAAGAGCGATAAAATTAGTTAAATGAAAAATAACCGATGATAATGGATACCATATCAGTTCGTTTTGTTTTTGCGCTGGTCGTGCAAGCCCAAGAAGCCAAGAAGCATAGACAGCAGGAAGGAAAAATAAGAACATAAAGCCAAGAGCAATATAGGCATTAGTGGTTATGATAAGAACAACAGTGGCACTTATGAGGGCGATGAGACTGGCTAATGTTCCTTGACCGAACGCAACAATAAAAATTGGCAATGAAAGAAAGCAGCCAAGAAGAAGAGAAAAAAAGGGCGCGATATTTGCAACACTGATGATTGCCATTCCTATTACAACAGCAAACAATCCTGCTAAAATACCGATTAATATCTCATAGGTACGATTTTTTTTCATTTATTGCTGTCCTGCTTTCTGCAGTTAGGGGCGTGTCAATACCCCAACTTTGACATGTAATAGCTTAGCATAGGATGCAACAAGCTATTTTTTTTAATCATATAAGAAAAGCAACTGGAGAAACTCTCCAGTTGCATAGCGTATTGAGCGTTTACTTTATAACGTACGGAAGTAAGCCTAAAAAGCGAGCACGTTTGATAGCATTAGCTAATTCACGCTGTTTTTTCTGACTAACAGCAGTAATCCGTGAAGGAACAATTTTCCCACGTTCGGAAATATAACGTTGTAACAACTTGATGTCTTTATAATCAATTTTGGGAGCATTGGTCCCTGAAAAAGGACATGTTTTACGACGACGATGAAAGGGGCGACGTGCAGAGTTTTGATTAGTATCAGTCATCATTCTACCCCTTCTATAGCATTTTCACGTTGACGACGTGGAAAACGAGGACGCTCTTCATCGTGTCCAATGTGACTATTGCGATCAAGGTGTGAGAGCATAGCAGATTTTTCTTTTTCGTGTTTTTCTACGCGAATGGTCATATAACGCAAAATATCCTCATTGATGCGCATCTGACGCTCCACTTCAGCAATTGCTGAAGCTGGTGCATCAATATTGACCAAGGTATAATAAGCCTTACGGTTTTTACGAATGCGATAAGCAAGAGGACGAAGTCCCCAATTTTCTATACGCCCAACTTTTCCACCATGTGCTTCAATGACACCTTTGTAGAGACTCAAAAGTTCATCAACTTGCTGCGGTGTAATGTCTTGTCGGGCAAGGAACATATGTTCATAAAGAGCCATTGTTTTGCCTTTCTTCAATTAAATCTCACCGGTCTTAGCGCAAAGCCTCTGCGACTTGTCTTTTTTGGAAATCCAAAGAAGAAAGGACGCGTTTACGATTCGAGACATCCGAGAGCGGAGACACGGGAGGCCGGAAACATTGTATTTCCTACTGATATTTTACAGCCCTCCGTTCAACCTCCAGCTAAAGTGCCGGCAACGAATATTTCATATCTACAGGTTATCTTTTAAAATAGCAAGTTTATGCACATAAAAAAATTGATTTGTTAAATCTTGATATATTTCCCTCTTTTACAAAAAGATAATACTGTAACATAGAGGTAAAGGAGAGAAAAATGGACTTTTTAAACCAGATTGATGTTACACTCTTTGAAATGTTTGTCGGCAATCATCAAGCTTGGTCGATTGTAGTTTTGTTTAGTATTTTTTGTGCAAAGTTTTTAATTTATATTATTCCTCTCCATCTTTGTGCATTGTGGTTTTGTGGTGGGGAGAGGGAACGATGTGTCGTGCTAAGCATTTGCATGAGTATTTGTGCTGCTCTTTTCATAGGTTATCTCATTTCTCTTTTTTATTTTCATCCTCGCCCATTCGTGGTAGGGTTGACAACACCGCTTATTCAACATCGTGCAACAGCTTCTTTTCCTAGTAATCATGCCTTGACCATTGCATCTTATGCAGCTAACTTTTATTTTTACCGATACAAGGTTGCTTTTAAATTTGCCACGGTGTTTTTGTGCTTGATCTGTTGGGCGCGCATCTTTGTGGGTGTACATTATCCCTTTGATATTTTAGCAGGTACAATTTTAGGAAGTCTCATAAGTTTTGGTGTTATTCAGTTTATAGCACCCTATTTTCCTAAGTTTTTATATCAAATTCCGCCCTTAAAATATAATTTTAAGAGTGGTATTCGTTTTAAATGAAGGGCTTCATCTTGATTTGTGCGGATGAATAAGGTCAAAAGAAAATAATTTAATGGTACAATTTTAGGAGTTGATAAATGGGTGCAGCTTTTATTTTTCCAGGGCAGGGAAGTCAACTTGTTGGTATGGGGAAGGCGCTTACAGAGCAATTTATTGCCGCACGGATGGTTTTCGAGGAAGTTGATGATGCTTTGGGTGAGAAATTATCCAAGGTCATTTTTGAAGGACCAGCAGATGTTTTAACGTTAACAGCAAATGCACAACCGGCATTAATGGCTGTATCCATGGCTGTCATTCGTGTGATGAAACAATTAGGGCTTCGTATAGAAGAAAAGGTAAGGTTTGTTGCTGGTCATTCTTTAGGTGAATATTCGGCTCTTTGTGCTGCTGGTACATTTACTCTCACAGATACGGCAAGACTTTTGCGTATTCGTGGCAATGCTATGCAGGCTGCTGTCGCGGTTGGTGAAGGTTCTATGGCAGCACTGATTGGTTTGGAAGAGCATATTGTGGAAGAAATTTGCGAAACTGTTTCTGGAGAAGGACTATGTCAGATTGCTAATGATAATGGTGGTGGGCAAATTGTTATTTCAGGTAAAGCAAAAGCAGTTGAGACAGCGGTAGAGATTGCATCAACAAAAGGTGCAAAACGTGCACTTCTTCTTCCAGTTTCTGCACCTTTTCATTCATCTTTAATGCAACCTGCTGCTGATGCCATGAAGAAAGCACTTTTGACTGTTAACAAAATGCCCCCGATTGTTCCTTTGATTGCCAATGTTTCTGTTGCACCTGAGAGCAATCCAGAGCGTATTACTACTCTTCTTGTTGAACAAGTGACTGGGAGAGTGCGATGGCGTGAAACAATAGAATGGATCGCTGCTAATGGGGTTGATACGCTTTTTGAAGTTGGTTCTGGAAAAGTATTAACAGGTTTAACGCGTCGTATTAACAAAGATATAAAGGGGGTAACAATTGGAACAGTTGATGAAATAGAATCAGCGCTGAGCATGCTTGGCGTTTAATCTATAAGGAGTTAAAAAAATGTTTAGACTAACAGGACGTAAAGCTCTTGTAACGGGAGCTTCGGGAGGAATTGGTGAGGCAATTGCACGCTGCTTTCATGCACAAGGAGCCATTGTTGGACTTCATGGAACACGTGAAGAAAAGCTTAGAGAAGTAGCAACAGAATTAGGGCAGAATGTTTTTGTATTTCCCGCTAATCTTTCTGAGCGCCAATCGATTAAACAATTGGCTGAAGTTGCAGAAAGAGAAATGGATGGCGTCGATATTTTGGTTAACAATGCGGGAATTACTAGGGATGGTCTTTTTGTGCGTATGCAAGATAAAGACTGGGATGATGTTTTAGAAGTTAACCTAACAGCAGCTTCTCTTTTGACGCGTGAATTAATACATTCTATGATGCGCCGCCGTTATGGAAGGATTATTAACATTACATCTGTTGTTGGTGTTGTGGGAAATCCTGGACAAACGAATTATTGTGCTGCAAAAGCAGGATTGATAGGTTTTTCTAAAGCATTGGCACAAGAAATTGCTTCGCGAAACATCACTGTCAATTGTATTGCTCCAGGATTTATTAAATCTGCAATGACAGACAAGCTTAATGAAAAGCAAAAAGAAGCCATTATGGCTGCGATTCCAATGAAGCGTATGGGAAGTGGGCAAGAAATAGCCGCTGCTGCTGTTTATTTAGCAAGCGATGAAGCAGCCTATACGACAGGTCAAACACTCCATATCAATGGTGGAATGGCAATGATTTGAGTATTTATTTTATTCCACATTGATTTATGAGTTGTATTATTTTAGATAGTAACGATTGGAATAGAAAGATGCATCTATTTCTTTAACATGGCCGTTGATCAATTGATGTCGGAAGGTCAAATTGGTTCATTTTGTAGGGGATATCCACAGGATGTTTTAAATCATTGCTAAAATCTTTTAAAGTAATGCATCTATTGCTTGATTAGATGAGCCGATATAGTTAACCAAATTATAGGAAAATATAAATTCGAGGATTTCAACATGAGTGATACAGTAGAGCGCGTTAAGAAAATTATTGTGGAACATCTTGGGGTTAATGCTGATAAAGTTGTAGAAAATGCAAGCTTTATCGATGATCTAGGGGCTGATAGCCTTGATACGGTTGAACTCGTTATGGCTTTTGAAGAAGAGTTTGGGGTAGAAATTCCAGATGAAGCTGCTGAAACGATTTTTACAGTTGGTGATGCAGTCAAGTTCATTGATAAAGCTTCTGCATGATTACTAAAGGGCAAAGGCATAAATTGCTTTTGCCTATATTCTTCGGAGCTCTTTTGAAAAGAGAGCTTTGAGATGTGAAGTTTAGTTCAAGGTTAGAAGTTATGAGACGTGTTGTTGTTACTGGTTTAGGATTGGTATCTCCATTAGCTGGTAATATTGAATATAGTTGGAAACGACTTCTTGAAGGAAGAAGTGGTGTCCGACGTATCACTGAGTTTGATGTGTCAGATTTGCCATGCCAGATTGCTGGGCGTATCCCCTTAGGGGATGGAACAGAGGGAACCTATAATGCTGATTTGTATATGGAACCTAAAGAGCAACGTAAAGTTGATGCATTTATTGTTTATGCAATGGCTGCTGCTAACCAAGCGCTTGCAGATGCCGAATGGTTTCCTAAGAGTGATGAAGATCAGATTTGTACAGGTGTGTTAATTGGTTCGGGAATTGGGGGAGTTGAGGGCATTGTTGAAGCTGGTTATACGCTTCGTGATAAGGGACCTCGTCGTGTTTCTCCTTTTTTTATTCCAGGTCGTTTGATTAATCTTGCTTCTGGTTATGTATCTATTCAATATGGTTTACGGGGGCCTAATCATTCTGTTGTAACAGCTTGTTCGACAGGGGCGCATGCGATTGGTGATGCGGCACGTTTGATTATGTTTGGTGATGCAGATGTCATGGTGGCAGGGGGGACCGAGTCTCCGATAAATCGGATATCTCTTGCAGGTTTTGCAGCTTGTAGAGCTCTTTCTACTTGTCGCAATGATGATCCTGAACGGGCGTCACGTCCTTATGATGCTGATCGTGATGGTTTTGTGATGGGGGAAGGAGCAGCAGTTGTTGTTTTAGAAGAGCTGGAACACGCCAAAAAACGAGGAGCGCGTATTTATGCTGAGGTTATTGGCTATGGTTTATCTGGTGACGCTTACCACATTACAGCGCCTTCAGAAAGCGGTGAAGGAGCTCAGCGTAGTATGATGGCTGCTCTTAAGCGTGCACAAGTGAATGTGAGTGAACTTGATTATATTAATGCTCATGGTACATCAACGATGGCTGATTCCATAGAGCTAGCAGCTGTTGAGCGTGTTTTAGGGAATTATGCACCACAAGTATCCATGTCATCAACGAAATCATCTATCGGGCATTTACTTGGTGCCGCCGGTGCCGCTGAGGCTATTTTTTCTGTTCTAGCTATACGGGATAATATAGCCCCAGCGACACTTAATCTTGACAATCCATCGATTGAAACGAAAATCGATCTTGTACCACACAAACCGCGTGAACGAAAGATTGATACGATTCTTTCTAATTCTTTTGGATTTGGTGGGACAAATGCATCGTTGGTGATGCGACGTTTTAGGGGATAATAAGTATTTTTATTTAATTTCTGCTTTTGAGTTTTCTACTTTGTTATAAGGTGAATGAGAAATTATAATATTGTCCTTAATCGCTATTGAGGGGTTATGTCCGATGTGAAAAATGGAAAATCATTAAAGGACGTAAGTGATTCCTCTTCGAATCATTTAGCAGATAGTTATGACATGTTAGTACATAAAAAACGAAAGAAATCATCTATCGTCCGTAATCCGTTGGTTATTCTCGGTCATTTTTTTCTTATGCTGATTGTGGTTATTCTTTTCGCCATAAGTATTCCTCTTTATATTGGAAAAAGTATTTTTGAAGAAAAGGGAAAAATTGAGGAAGAACAAATTGTTCTTATCCATCCTGGCACAGGAATTCGTGAAATTGCTTCATTGCTAGAAAAACGTGGTTTCATTCGATCATCAGATATTTTTGTTTATGGGGTTGGTTATCACCAAAAAACAACGCATCTGAAGGCTGGTGAATATTTAATTCCGGCACATTCTTCGATGCAGGATATTATGGATATTCTTGTGAAAGGAAAATCTATTGAATATACATTTACAGTACCTGAAGGTTTAACGGTTCAGCAAGTTTTCGATCGATTAGCTGCGAATGAAATTTTGATTGGAGATCTTCCAAAAATTTTGCCTCCAGAGGGCTGTTTAATGACGGATACTGTTCGTTTTATTCGGGGGACAACGCGTAAAGAGATTGTAAACAGATTGCGTGAAGGGCAGACAAAATTAATTCATGCTATATGGGCTACGCGTTCACCTGATTTACCCATTAAATCAATTGATGAATTTGTTATATTAGCCTCAATTGTTGAGAAAGAAACGGGAATTGCAGCAGAAAGACCAATGGTTGCCGCGGTATTTTATAACCGCCTTACAAAGCATATGCGTCTTCAATCGGATCCAACAGTTATTTATGGTCTCTTTGGAGGAAAAGGAAAACCATCAGGTCGTGCAATTTATCGTTCAGATCTTGAGAAGCAAACACCATATAATACTTATAAAATTAATGGTTTGCCTCCAACAGCTATTGCAAATCCAGGTCGAGATTCTTTGAAAGCGGTGGCACATCCACCAAGCAGTGATGCACTTTATTTTGTTGCTGATGGTTCAGGAGGGCATGTTTTTTCTCGAACTTTAGAGGAACATAATGTGAATGTTCGCAAGTGGCGAGAATTAAAGGCAAGACATTGAATTTATAATGATAATACATCTTTTTGCATCGTAAATGAGAATGCAAAATATAGTAAAATTTTTCTCTTTAAACTTTTTATGAGAATGATAAAAAATCATTTTCTTGTCTGTCACAAGTGGGATTAGCGTATGGATAAAAATATTTAAGAAAGCAGTGAATACACTGCTAATAACTTATCTCAAAAAAGAGCAGAATAACATTGATAACTGCTAAGAAAACACATTGATTAGGGGAAAGGTTGAGATAATGTATAATTCAAATTTTGGAGAAACATTTATGAACAAAGTAGAGTGATGTAATGACAGTCTTCGAAAGTAAATTGAGTGCTATAAAAATAAATCAACGCCGCGGTTTTTTATTTATTCTCTCTTCTCCTTCAGGTGCTGGTAAATCAACAATTTCTCGATTACTTCTAAAAGATGGAAAATTAGAGCTTTCCGTAAGTATGACCACAAGGAAAAGGCGTCCTAGTGAAGTAGATGGACTGCATTATCACTTTATTTCAAAGGAAGAGTTTGAATATAAGCGTGATAGAGATGAATTTATTGAATGGGCAGAAGTTCACGGGAATTATTA
Organism: Bartonella sp. MR110HLJHH; assembly: GCF_042194225.1. NCBI lineage: Bacteria > Pseudomonadati > Pseudomonadota > Alphaproteobacteria > Hyphomicrobiales > Bartonellaceae > Bartonella > Bartonella sp. MR110HLJHH. The sequence continues at coordinate 25,771 of NZ_JBHIMQ010000006.1, forward strand.
TGGCACTTTACGTGAAACTGTTGAGAACGCATTGAGTACTGGCCGTGATATGTTATTTGATATTGATTATCAAGGTACCGAGCAGCTGCAAAAAAAGATGCTAGGAGACACTGTATCTGTTTTTATCCTTCCACCATCAATGAAAGAGCTTGTTTCGCGTTTACATCGTCGAGCAGAAGATAGTCAAGATATCATCAATTTACGATTGGAAAATGCACGAACGGAGTTAAAGCATTGGCGTTCTTATGATTATGTTGTGATTAACGAAGATTTAGATCAGTCTTTATCTTTTATTAAATCAATTTATTTAGCTGAAACCGTAAAACGCGAGCGCTGTTCTTATCTTGACTCTTTTGTTGATGGGCTTATTGCTGAAAAGATCGATAAATGTCTTGATTAAAAAAGGTTGCATAACAAAAAGTGCAATTTTTTAGAGCACTAGATGCGCTAAAGTTACAAATTCTGAAACCGAGAGCGTTTCAGCACGGCGTGTTCCATCAATTCCAGCTTTTTCTAATAGCACTTCACCTCCAAGTGTTTTGAGATTTTGACGAAGCATTTTTCGTCTTTGTCCAAAGGCGGTTTTTGTGACGAGGCTTAGTTTTTGTGCAGAGCAGGCAAGAGGTTGTATTCGCGGAATAATATGAACAACGGAAGAAGTTACTTTAGGTATTGGTATGAAGGCTTGAGGGGGCACATCAAAAGCAATTTTAGCAGTGGTACGCCAGCCAGTTAAGACACTAAGACGTCCATAATGAGTAGATTGGGGTTTAGCTGTAATCCGTTTGGCAACTTCACGTTGAAACATCAATGTCATTGATTCATAAAAAGGAGGCCATGGTTCAGTCAAAAGCCAATTTAATAAGAGTTGTGTCCCAATATTATAGGGAAGATTTGCAATAATGCGAGGTTTTTCGGGGCTTGTTTCAAAGAGTTTTGAGAAGTCTTGCTTCAGTGCATCATTACAAATAATTTTTAATTTTTTAGGATAGTGTTTTTCTATTTCTAAGAGAGCTGGTATGCAGCGTTCATCGCGTTCTATTGCTGTTACAATGGCACCCTTTGCTAGCAAGGCACGTGTGAGACCTCCAGGACCAGGACCAATTTCAAGAACAGGTTTTCCTTCTATATTACCTGCGTGATGAGCAATTTTAGATGTTAAATTAAGATCAAAAAGAAAATTTTGCCCCAAAGATTTATGCGCTTGTAATCCATATATATCAATGACCTCACGTAGAGGAGGGAGATTATCTATTGGCATGGTATTAAACTATTTTCGGCAAGTTGATTTGCAAGTTTAAGAGCAGCAATAAAGCTTTCGGGAGAGGCTATCCCTTTATCAGCAATGTCAAAAGCAGTTCCGTGATCTGGAGACGTGCGAATAAAAGGGAGACCTAACGTGACATTAACAGTGCTATCAAAGTCTAATGTTTTAACAGGGATAAGGGCTTGATCATGATACATACAAATGGCAACGTCATATGCCTTTCTTGCGCATTCATGGAACATTGTGTCGGCAGGCAGCGGTCCTGCAATATTGAGTCCTTTCTTTTTAAGATATTCAATAGCAGGAGTGATAACTTCAATATCTTCTTTTCCCATTGCACCTCCTTCTCCAGCATGAGGATTAAGACCAGCAACAGCTAGTCGGGGTGACGTTATTTTAAACCGTGTTTTTAAGTCACATTCAGTAATAAGTACCGTTTGAACAATTAAATCACGGGTAAGCTGTGAAGGAACATTTTTAAATGGAATATGAACAGTTATTGGTACTGTTTTTAATCGAGGTCCTGCTAACATCATAACTGGATGATAACATTTATGAAAAGCTTTATGGGCTAAATCGGCTAAAAATTCTGTATGACCTGGAAATTGAAAACCGGCATCATAAAGATTCTTTTTTGCAATAGGACAAGTGATAAGTGCACATGCATGGCCATTTTGAATCAATTGAACACAGCGTTGAATTGCTTCAATGATTCCAGCGGCATTATTCGATGAAGGTATACCTAATTGATCACTTTGTTTGTTTTTTAACGGTATGATAGGAAGAGCGTTTTGAAAATTTTTTGCGGAATTATTGATTAAAACAGATTGCACCTCAACATCAATCTGTAAAAAACGAGCGCGCGAACGAATAACATCTGGATCAGCAAGAAGCACAAAAGGTGGAATTTGGCGCGTAACACGCAAACTCCACGCTTTTAGTACTATTTCAGGACCAATTCCGGCAGGATCACCACCGCTAACAATAAGAGCAGCCATTATGAATTTTTAATGCGCGCCACTCGCCGCAGTTCTCCTAAATATTTGTCGCTTAATTCTTCAAGTTTTTGCGGGCTTCTTTTTTTACTATCTTGAAGAGAAAATATTAGTCGAGCGACATAATCATCAGAAACTCTTTTTATTTTGCAGACAGCAATTGCTTCGATTCCATCAGATGTTTCTTGTAATTTTGTCATTTTTCCAGCAGGCGTTGCAAGAATAGCTTGTTCCCATGCATTGGGAAGTTGGGGCTCCAGAAACTTTCCTAAGTGGCGGATAGTAACGTCTAAAATACCTCTTGCTTGATTGTGAGCATTGGCACATCCACGGAAATGTGCACGAAAATTGCTTGCTTCTCTTTGACGTCTTTCAAAAATTTCTGAACGACGATGTGCAGGAATGACAAAAACAATTCGCTGTAATGTATATTCATTGGTTGAAGGTTTTACACCACCATTTTTTAATATCCTGCGTACAGCTTCTTGTTCGCTAATCATACCTGTTTCAGCTTGATAGCGTGCGCTAACAAGACGCCCCCATCCTATTTGTCCACGGATGTAATCTTTAAAGTGTTGCACAGTGATCTCAGTTTGGATCAGAATCTGGTTGAGCTGATCAATCGTCATATTATTTTGTGTCGCAAAATTCTCAAAAGCTCTATCAACTTCATCATTGCTTACTTCAATATTACGACGTTTTATTTCAATATTTTTTAGCTTTTCATCGATAAGCTCTTTTTTAGCCTGTGCCACCAAATTGCCTTGCTTTTGTTGTAATCTGAGAAAAGCAAGGCGCCTTTGTATATCATAATTTGTGATGGGGTTGCCATTAACTGTAACAACAATAGAAGTCTGCGCAAAGACTGTCGGAATCAAAAATCCATTTATTAGCAGGCTGCTTACGCTCAAAGACGTAATATAAAATAAAGCAAGAACACGCTTTTTCAATTTATTCATGTGAATAGGCTTTCGCATTGTTTATTAATTCTCATCAACAACTTAAAATATACTCTTTCTTTCATAAAAACAATGATAAGTTAAATGACTGATACATTCTCTTTATAAATTAATCTATCTTTTTTCCGATATCTGCAATCGTACGCAATGAAAGAGAGAAATTAAAGTTTTGCAAGGGTGTTTTCCTGCCTGGATTCGTTACCTGTTGATAACCGAATGTTAACCCGAAACATTCATCTGTATAATTCAAGCTAATTCCTCGCTTTACAAATGTACCAGATACTAAATCATAACCGGCGTTGCTATTAATAGACCAATAATCTACTAGTTTAAGTCCTGTTTGAAAAGAAATTTCTTGGCGCTCTTGAGGATATTCATAATCTGGTTGCTTTGCGATATAGGCATATTGTAGAGCCGCCCAAAAATTTTGCCATTTTTGTGATGCTTCGATTTCACTACGGCGGATTTTTCCTGTCTTTTTGTCAAAGCGTCCACGCGTTTCTAAGGAAAAACCACTTTTATGGGTTGCACCAAACATTGCAACATAGTCTGAACGTTTTGCCTCTAAGCTAGAATGAATACCGACATTGACAAAGTCCTTTTCTGCAAAAGAATTCTTTCCTGCTAGATGAAAGGATTGTCCAACAAGACTATAAAGAGACCAATTGTCATTAAAGCTTCCAGAATATCTTAGACCTATATTGGCTCTTGTGCCACCTTCTACACGATCATAACCAGAAAATTTGTCTCGTTGAAAGAGAGTGGTTGCATCAAAGACAAAGCTTTGAGCATCTTCATTAGGAATTTGTCCAATATATTGTTCATTATTGCGTATAAAAATTTGTGCGGTTGGTTCTATAATATGTGTAGAATGATCCGCTGTAATAAGGAAGGGATAGCGTAGTTCCAACCCTGCTGTTGCCATGCCACGAATTGTTGAACCATGAATTGCGGATGAGGAATTTTTTTCTGTAGAAGCTGTATAATTTTCGCTTGCATTGGTTGTAATGATATCAGCTCGTAGAGAGAGAAGGGGGGTTAAGATGAGTCCGTTGTGCGTGTTGAAGCGCTTTTTCCACTGAAGCTCGTTTGTTAAACGCAAACTATTTCCAGCCATACCAGAAAGTCTTACTATGTTGAGAGGGGTTCCGTTCTGGTCGGTAGAACTGAAGTCAGTATGACGACGATAAATTGATTGCATATTACTATGGAAGGTAAGCTCTCCATTATAAATGGGTTCATCTGGTGTGAAAAAATAATCGATGCGCGGTAGGACCCAAGCTTGCCGAGAGTGACGTTCATAATGAGGATCATTCAATATTGAATCTTGAACTTTAAAATGATAAAAACGCATATCAAAATAATTTTTTCCTGCAAGACCATTCAGATAGATCTGAGAAAGTTGTGTAGGATTGCTATAGTTTTCAAGTTTATAGGCACGACTAAAATGCCGATCTGATTGTGCAAGGATATCCCATCCATAAGTCCAGTGTGAATTAATACGAAAGTCCCCTTTTGTTGACAGCATATAACGGTTTTTATGCTGTGCATCAATCGTATCATTATCAAATCTATGCCGTTTCATTTGGTATATATGAGCAAAGCGAATATTATAACTGCCCATTTTAAAACGTTGACGCCATTCCCCTTCGGTTAAAAGCCCTTGTTGGGTATAAACAGTAGAAGAAAGGGTAAAATCATAGTGAGGGGCGAGATTCCAAAAATAAGAATTCTTTATCCCCATACCGAGATAATCAGTATAAAAAAAATGAGGAGTAAGCAGACCGCTAGCACGCCTGACAGTTGGATCATAGATCTCAAAATTTGGAAATTTTATAATCGGTACACCAAAAACTTCAAAACTGCTATTTTCAAACCGAATTTTTTTGATGCTATTATTCCATATGATCTTTCTTGCTTTAATTTTCCATAGGACGTCTCTATCTGGTTTATAAGAGCAAGGTTCACAGGCTGTATAGGTTGCATTTTCAAAGACTGTTATGTGATTGTTTTTGCGTGTAGCATTTTGGGCTGAAAAGTGAACATTGTTGGCTGTATCAATACGTAAGGCGTTTACAAAACCCTCGCCAAGATCTTTGGTCATATCAATTTGGTTGGAATAGATTTTATTACCATCCTTTTCAGTAATTTCAACGTTCCCTTGTGCTATAAGCCGTCCTGTTTTTTGATTGTAAATAATTTTTTGAGCGACAACTTTATTGCCATCATATTCGATTTGGACATTACCTTGTGCAGAAACAGTGTTTTCATCACGATTGTAGATGAGTTCATCCGCAGAGAGCAAAAGAGGACGTTCCGGATTTCGAATGCGACTTTGGGAAGGAGACATAAGGCTTTGAGCGTGCGCACAATAAGACAAAGCGCCTCCTAAAATAACCCCCATAACACTTGTAAAAGCGAGAGCACTTAATTTTGTTAAAATAATTTTTTTAAGTGTTAATGCTTTCACTTAGCCATCCTCTTTATGAAGTAAAAAAGAGATTCCTAAGAATAACGCAATAACAACGGGTGTCCAAGCTGCAATAATTGGTGGAATATATCCAGCATTACCAAAAGCTTGAACGAGTACGGAAATAACATAAAGCGTAAACCCAGCTATTACTCCACCAAGAATCAACGTTCTAGATTGCCCAAAACGCGTAAAATTTAAAGATACAGTTGCTGCAATGAGGGTCATTGCCACAAGTAATGCCGGTAATGCAATTAAAGATTGGAAATACATATCAAAATTATTAGCAGAATAGCCAAATGAACGTGCAATCATAATTTTTTTTGGCAATTGGTAAAATGGAATAGTCGCGGGATTCGCTAAACGTTCCGTTAAAAATTCAGGTTTTAGATTGGTTTTTATTTGCAACACGGTAATTTTTTCAGGAGGATGCCCTATTTTATAGATTGTTCCATTTGTTAATAGCCAAGATCCATTACTCAAGGTTGCTTTTGGGGTGTTAATCCAATTTTTGACGGTTGCGTTGTCATTGTATTGTACAAAGGTTGCATCGATAAGAGAAAGTCCTTGGTCGGTGATAAATTTAGCACCAATGGTTGTTCTGCCTAAATTTGTACGTTGTGTTAACCAGTGGATACCTGTATTATGAAGAGGTGTTAGTATATTGTTATTGCGCCATTCAGTCATCTTTTTTTCTGCTTGAGAAAATCCCCATGCAGCAAGTGGATTAATGAGAAGAACTGAAAATAATCCCAAAAGAAAAGCTCCCAAACAAGCTGGCATAAGAAATTGCCATGCAGAAACACCGATTGAACGAGTCACCACAAGTTCAAGTTTTTTGTTGAGCGAGATAAGCGTTGCCATTGCAGAAAAGAGTGCAATGAAAGGGATAAGTTGTTGCATGATAAAAGGGATGCGTAAAACAGAGAGGAAAAATGCATCTTTTGCTGTATGATGCGGAATGGAGGACAGCCTACCGGAGTTCTCTGTGAAATCGATTAAAAGAGCAAGGACAAAAATGCTTCCCCAGAAATAACAAGTTATTTTAAGATAACGTATAAAAAAGTATCGTCCAAGTGTCCACCCAATCATGATATTTCATCCGAGGAATCTTGAGATTTTCGATGTTCAAATTTGTTCATTACTTTTTGAAAAGCGATTTGAATAATCTCATTAACTTTTGTGGGGAGCCCAATTTTATGATTCGTTAAAAGCATAAAAAAAACAAATGCACTTGTCCCTATGGGCATAATATAAAGGAGAGGAACGTATGCAAGATCGTTCTTTGCTTTTTCTGCAAAAAAATATCCTATCCAATACACCAGAAAAGAAAGGGTAATTGCCGAGAAATTTGCGGAATGACGAGCTTGTCGATGGGAGCATACATCCCCTGCCGCTGCTAATGCAATAAGTGAAAAAACAATAGGGTAGAGCCATTGGGTTAATCTGCGGTGAAACTCAGCTTTATATTGGAGTGGTTTTCGTTGATAGTAGGGATCTTTTGGATCAGGATTTTGTAAATAAGAAAGAGACCGATCTTTTGGATAAAGAGTAGGTGCTTTATCACTGGGGATAAACTCCCCTAGGCTAAAAGTATATGAGCTAAATTGAACGATTGAAACACTGTTATTTTGATGGTTAACTCTTTCTATTTCACCGTTATTGAGAACCAGAAAACTGCCGTTTTTATTGCTCACAATGGATGCGTCTGTTGCATAATAAAAAAGATCAGTCTTAGGATCACGCTGGTCGGCAATGAAAAGGCGTTTAAGTGCTCCATTTGGATTTCGTTCGCCAATTTCTATGTAAAGGTTATTAGCGAGTTTTTGGAAGCTTCCTTCACTAATGAATAGATTAATAAGATCAAAATGAGCGCTTGCTAGCATTTGTCGCATATGAAGACGCGCTTGAGGAACAACAAAATTAGCTATAGAAAAGGAGATACAGGATGCAACAATAGCAAGAAGAAGAATAGGTTTCCAAACAGTACTTTTAGCAAAACCAGAGGCATTGATGACAGCAAGTTCTGAGTCTTGATGCATTGCTGAAAGGATGGTTGTAATTGCGATTACTAATGCAAATGGAATGACAAGAAAAACAACAGAAGGAACCAATGAGAGTGAAAATTGTAAGACTGTGAGGAGTGTTTGTTTACTTGTTGTGAGAAAGTTTATCCGTGCGAGAATTTGTACTGTCCAACTAACGCCCACTGCTGCAATCATAACAGAACTAAACAAAACAAGGACACGTTTCAGGATGTAGAACTCAATAATACGCATAAATTGGGGAAAATCCTCAGTCTTTAATTCGATAGCAAATATTTTACTGCTTTCGGTTAAAATGTAATAAAGTTCGAAAAAATATCCTTCTATGAATTGGATATTTTAACCAAATAAATAATATAAAATTGCCTATGAGGTCCTCTTTAAATTTTCCGTACATTATATTTTATTTTCAACTATAGTCTACAAAGAATCTAGAAAATAACTTAAAAAAATTTTTTATTAACGTTGAAATTAAAATTTTTTGTCTTTTAAAGACACGTGCAAAAAGATAATGCATCTCAATCAAAAAAGAGGGTTTATATCTTGAACCGTTTCCTTTTATACTGTGGGTATGGAAGTTTCTCTAAAAAAGATGTTAGCTTTTTATAAAAGGGTGATAAGGGCTTAAGAGGTTGGATATTCTATTCTATCATTTGACGCAGTCAACGCTGAAAGATATTTTGCCAACGCTTGTAGAGCGTGCATTGGCTCGTTTTGGGAAGGTAACAATACAATGTGTAAGTGAAGAACAACGCGATTCTATAGATATGCATTTATGGGTTTATGCGGATGAATCATTTATTGGACATGGAACTGAGTGTGATCAATATTCAAACTTTCAGCCTGTATTTTTGACGACAGGACAAGAAAATCCGAATGATTCAAAGATTCGTTTTCTCATAGAGGGAGCCGTATGTTCGAATATTGATACTTATCAACGGCTTGTTGTGATATTTGATGGTAGAGATGATGAGCAGTTGAGTCTTGTTCGTGCACAGTGGAAAAAATATAAAATGGAAAATCATAATTTAACGTATTGGCAACAGACTGAAGATCGTTGTTGGGAAAAACAGGTTTAATGCGTCTCATCTCTGTTGTTCTGATTTTTATAGGATTGATAGGAATAGTAAATCCAGCGCTTTTTATTGCGAAAGGATCAGGGGGAGGGCGTTGGGTTTTTATTGTGATTTTTCTTTTAGGCATATTAAAGATATGGACTACAATTAAAAAAATGAAACGGCATCATGATAATTGATCGAATTTTGCTTGTTTTATGGGCTGTGATATTGGCTTTTTTTTGCGTTTCGTGGTTGGGAACAACACATATCCTATCAGGAATGTTTACTGTTGCTTATATAAGCAATATTGCAGATTTTTTATTTTTCTTTTTGAGTGCCTTGTTCGCAGGAATATTGTGGTGGAAAATACCGCAACCCATGTCTTTAAAAACGAAACTGGCAGCATTTTTGCTGCCAGTACTTATTTTATTCTTCTTTATTATATTTTAGTTGGATATTTCATCATCTGTAAATCCGACGAAGCAAATCAGTGAAATAAAAGAAGCAAGAAGCAAATAATAGCCGATATAAGATGTATCAAAATGTTGTACCAGATATTCTGCAATATAAGGCGCAAGAGAGGCTCCTACGATACCCGATAAGTTGAAAGTAATAGAAGAACCAGTATATCGAATTGCTGTTGGGTACGGTGAAGCCAAAACAGCACCAAGAGGACTGTATATCATCCCCATGATAGACAAACCGATAACAGACATTGCAAGGACTCCTATAACTCCAGAATTTAAGAAATAAGGAATTGCAAAAGAATAAATACCGGTGATAATTGTAACCCAAATCATCAAAGTTCTACGTCTAATACGATCAGCGAGTTTTCCAGTGATGACAGTAAAAATTCCACAGAAAATAGCACCAACAATTTCGACTTGAAGAGCTTGATAAAATGGCAATTGCAGATGGTTTGTTGAGTAGCTTAACAAATATGCGGTGACCAAGTAAAACAAAACAAATGTTGCCATACCAGAAAATATTCCAAGAAATAGGATTCGTGGACATTTTAAAAAGACATCGATGATAGGAACTTTGACACGTTCTTTACTTTCAAGAGTTTTTTTGAATTGAACAGTTTCATTGATTGAAAGACGGACCCATAATCCTATAATCATAAAAACAACTGAAGCAATAAAAGGAATGCGCCATCCCCAAGCTAAAAGTTCTTCATGATCAAGGAAATGCAACAGACCTAAATAAACGGCAATAGATAAAAATAAACCGATTGGAACACCCAATTGGGGGAACATCGCGTACCAGCCGCGCTTTTCTGGAGGGGCATTTTCTGTTGCGAGCAAAACAGCTCCTCCCCATTCTCCTCCTAATCCCATTCCCTGTCCAATACGGCACAAGGTCAAGAGGAAAGGGGCAAACCATCCAGCGGTTTCATAAGTAGGAAGAAAACCAATAATGACTGTTGAAAGACCCATTGTGAGAAGAGAAGCAATAAGTGTTGCTTTCCTTCCAATTTTATCTCCAAAATGTCCAAAAACAATTGATCCAAAGGGCCTGGCAAAAAAGGCCGCTCCAAAGATCAGGAAAGATTGTAAAATGGCAATCTGATCATTTTGTGTTGGAAAAAACACATGAGGAAATATGAGAGCTGCGGCAGTGGCAAAGACATAGAAATCAAAGAATTCAATTGTTGGGCCAATAAGGCTTGCAAACAAAATGCGACGAGGGGAATTTCTGTTTCTTGTACCTTGCATTTCTAAGTTTATAGACATGAATAGAATGTCCCTTTCAGTATATGACAAATCAAATGATGAGTTAACTGACTATAATTATAAAAATTTCAAATCACTGTCGAGTCGATATTATGACGTTTCTTATATATTAGAACAATGATTATGGCTTGATGAGCATGAATAAGTGTTCTTTAGATTACCCAAGTTAAGTAGAATAAAGACACTGTTTTAAATGCTGTAGAGGAAGAAATATGTGGATATAAAGGCCGCTCTCATTAACATTACTGTTTCCTTTAATGTTTAATGCCATTTTTATCTATTGAGGGATCAATCTTATTTATAGACCAGCCTTTGGTATCTCAAAAATATTTTTCCATAGATGTAATTATAACACTTTTTAAGCGTATCAAAAAGAAATTAAACCTTTTAGTTGTGCATGCATTTTAAAACACAGGGTGTATATTTGATCTGTCAGAGTGTAGTCCATCGAATGCTTTATTATCTTAAAAAACATGAGGTTGAGCAATTGCATTGAGTTGTTTTGGTCTATGCACTTTTTTCTAAATGGGGGAATTTAAATTTGAAATTATGGAGTGTGAATAATGCAACGCAAATTGAAATTAAGTTTTTGTGCATTAATGACCAGTGGTTTTTTTGTCAAGATTGCGAGTGCAGATGGAGTAGCGACACCAAAAGAAAAGTTATTAACACCAGTAAGTATCAGTGAACATCTAGAAGAGACAAAAAAATTGTTATTGGAAGTGAGGGGATTAAAAGAAAAAAAAAGGGGATCAAAAAGGATAGAGAATAAACAGATAGTAGAAGGAAGCAAGTCTTCAGAAGAGGAAAGGGAGAGATTAGAAAACCTATTCTTTGAAGTACTCACAAATTCAATAATAAGTGATGGTGCTACTATCTATATTACTAATCAAGATTCTGAAGATTCTGAAATAAATAGCTTTAAATATGAAGATGCAGGCTATTCCATCAATAATACGGTTCAAGAAGGTGGAAAACTCTACATTGATGCAGCAAGTGTTAGCAGGGATACGACAATTGAGAGTGGTGGTATTGAATTCGTCCAAAATCTGAGCAGTTCAGAATATGCTACTGTTAAAAAAGGTGGTAAACAAATTGTTGAGAGTGGTGCAAATGCTGAGGGGGCTAAAATCTATGGTGGTGAGCAGATTATTTTTGGTAAGGGGGTTCTTGGAACTGGTTTGTTGCGTAAAGATAAGGAAAGCAGTGCTTATAACACCGAAATTTATGCTGAAGATGGAATCCTAGGACTACAAAGTGTCTATAGTGGGGGGATGGTTGTTGACACAAAGGTTATGAAAGGAGGTGTCCAGAATCTTGATGGTAAAGAGAATTTTAATAATGGATTCTCAGAAGATACTGATACAGCTGATACAGAAAATGAGGATTTTACAATCAATGAGGGGGCTTTTGCACTTAGTACCGAACTTTTTAAAAATGGTGCGCAGAATATCTTAGCAGGAGGGAATGCGAGCGAAGTTACTTTATATGATAGAGCTACTCAGAAGATATATGATTCTGGATACGCGGATAATCTAACAATTAATCACCAAGCACAATCATGGGTTTTTGCTGGTGCAATATTAGATAAGGATACAAATGTTAATGATTTTGGCAACCTCTATCTTTATGCTGGGAATGGTGAAGCTGTTACGGAAGTAGAAAATCTTATTTTAAATGGAGAAGATGCCAAGTTATACTCTATTGCAACTAAAAATAACGCTACTCTCTCTCAGGTTAATATCCAGAATTTAACTGGAAGTGGCAGAGTTATTTTTACATCTTTTGGGGCTGATAAGCATTACTCTAAGCTTAATATTGATGATCTATCAGGTTCTTTACATTTTGAGTTTAATGTCAACTTTGCCAAGCATCTTAGTGATTATCTTGTTATTAAAAAAAGTGGTTCAGGTTATCATACAATAAGTGTTACTGATTCTGGAGGTGAGGTTACAACCCCTTCCCACAAAAAGCTTAAATTAATTTCTGATCATAGTGGAAACGCTCATTTTACTCTGACAAATACTTTTGGTGAAAAAATCAGAGCTATTGATGCCGGAACCTACATGTACAGTTTGAAACATAGAAAAAATAAGAGCAATGGTAAAATTTGGTATTTAGATGCGAATTATGCTCTTGATGAGGAAAATACCTCTTTATTTTCTGATTTTAACTTGCAACCATCTGCGATGGCTTCATTATCGAATGATCTCACAGAACGCACAATTGAAAAGGGAATGATTGTTACGATTGCTGATCCTAGCTTTGATAGTAACAGTGAGAAAGTTGATAGCAATGGAGAGACTTCAATTAGTAATATAGTTAAAGATGCTGGAAAGCTTTCGGTTTATAACGGTGGTTTTAGCCTGTATACGACAATTCAAAGAGGCGGTACTGAACTTATTAGAACACAGGGTCTTTCACAGGATAGTACAGTTAAGAGAGGGGGAAAACAAAAGGTTGAAGATGGGGGGAAAGCTGAAGGGGCTCAAATTTACGGTGGTGAGCAGTTTGTTTCAGGAAAGTTTGATATCAAAGGTGAGATGGTAAGGAGTAGCGCCTATAACACTGTCGTTTCTGGTAAAAATGGAGTGCTAGGATACCAGAATGTGTATGATGATGGAGAGGTTTTTAGCACAAAGATCATGGAAGGAGGGGTACAAAATCTTTTTGTGGAAAAAGATCTAGACCATTATAGCAGTTTTGCATTTGATACGAAGATCTTTTCTGGTGGAGAACAACACGTTTTAGCAGGAGGAATCGCGATTGGTGTTCTCTTACAAGGGAATGCTTTTCAAGCAATAGATTTAGGAGGCTATGTAAAAGATTTAACGATTAAGGATCAAGCACAATCGTGGTTGCATTCTGGTGCAACATTAGAAGGAAACACCATGATTCATGATTCTGGACGGATTTATCTTTATGCTGGTGCTGAGCAATCTCATACTGAAGTAGAAAAAATTGTTTTAAATGGTAAAGATACCACATTATACTCTATTGCTTCCAAGATGGATGGTGAAAGCTCTCTGATTGAGGATCTAAGCGGGGATGGACGCGTTGTTTTTACTTCTACCGTGTTTAATCCACATTACTCTAAACTTGAGGTCGGTAATCTTTCAGGTAATTTACATTTTAGGTTTAATACTAATTTTGCAGAACAGCGCGGTGATTATCTTCTTATAAAAAAAGGAGCAGGTCATCACACCATCAGCGTTATCGATTCTGGTGCTGAAATGACCAATTCTCTTCTACAAAATCAGAACTTAGTTTTGGAGCTTGATTTAATTCATGATCAAAGCGGAAATGCGCATTTTACTCTGATAGATTTTGGGGGTGAAGAGATAGCTACTGTTGATAATGGAGTCTACATGTACGCTCTAAAGAAAAAAGATCATAACGGTGGAAAGATTTGGTCTTTATCGACATCATCTACATCGGAAAAAATTTCTACTCCTATCTTTTCTCCATCTCATACGGAGTTGCCTATAGATAACTCTTTTGAGCAAGAAAATACTGTTTCTCCTTCGGAAGATTCTATAGCCGATTCTTATACAGGTGATTTCAATTTTTATGCAGAGGATTTCATTACTGGTCTAGGTGAAAAAATTTTACAAAACTCCATACTTGGTGACAATAGCATAGTTTATATTGCTGGTGATGGAGAAACGGATGATTTTAAATTATCCATTAATAATACAGTTCCAGAAACTGCAACACTCTATGTTGAGACTGGTGGTTTTAGTAAGAATACAACAATTGAAAATGGTGGTTCAGAGATTGTAGGGGAACAGGGGATCTCAGAATTTACGATTATTTACGAGGGTGGAAAACAAAGAGTGGAGGGAGGAGGATCCGCATTGAGAGCTGAAATTTATGGTGGGGAGCAGCTTGTTTTCGGAGAGGGTTATGTAAATGGTGAAATTGTGGGGAGCAGCACTTATAACACGACACTTTATGGTCAAGGTGACACGCTGGGACAGCAGAATGTATATGATGATGGGATGGCTGTGGGAACAAAAGTGATGAGTGGAGGAATACAAACTCTTGCTAAATGGTTCGCAGATGATGATGATTTTGTACAAAAAAGTGGTGGCTTAGCCGTGAATACTGAGGTTTTCGCGGGTGGGGTACAGCGGGTATTAGCAGGGGGAGAGGCGGATATTGTGACTTTACACCGCCATGCTGCTCAAGAAGTTCATGCTGGTAGCATTGTAAAAAATCTAACAATTAAAGAAGGAGCCAATTCATGGGTTTTTGCTGGTGCGATGTTGGAAGGAAAAATAAAGATTCATGATTTTGGACAAGTCCATCTTTATGCTGGAAATAATAGCTTTTATACTGAATATAAAAATTATCAGACAACAGTAGACGATATTAATTTAGAGGGAGAAAACGCTAAATTATACTCTATTTCTACTGGATATGGAAACACAGAAACCTATATTAAGAAGCTAAGCGGTGTGGGAAATATTATTTTTACTTCTACAGAATCCAATTTACATTACTCTAAGCTTTATATTGATAATCTTTTTGGGAGTCTACATTTCGATTTTAATGTCAGCCTTGCAGAAGGAGAGGGTGATTATCTCTTTATCAAGAATGGCCGTGGTTCTCACACAATAAGTATTGTAGATTCCGGTATTGAAATTGTTGATCCTTCTTCAACAGAACTTGATTTAATTGTTGATCAAAGTGGAGGAGCACATTTTACTCTGAGAAGCTTTTCTGGTGCAAATGTTAAAACTATTGATGGCGGAACCTATATGTATGGTTTAAAACAGAGAATTGATGAGGATGGGGGTGAAAAAGTTTGGTATTTATCTGCGGTATTTATTGATAATGTTTCATTTCTCAACAGTTTGCCACGTAGTAGGAGTAGATCTACGTGGCATTTAAATCAAAATCAATCAGCTTCTTCTCTTTCAACTATTACAGTTACAAAAGAGCATGCTATTAAGTTGCTACATCGAAGAGAAAACCGCCAAAACTTAAGGCAAAAATCTCCAGCTTCTGTATCTCTAACTGTTTCAACTCTTGGAAGTCAAATTATTGAAGGGGCATATCCAGCAAGTTCTCTTCATTTTTCTGACGGAAAGCAACAGGCTATTGTTTCAGAATCTTCACAATCTTTAGCCGATCAGATGATTTTGCGTCCAGTTCATAAAGAACAACCTTCTCCACAATTGAGTGAGACGCTTTCAGTTTCTCACTTTTTAACCACTCCCTCTACAGATGCGGTATTGTCTATGTCTGTGGCTCCAGCGATGGTTTTTCACAATGAAATGCAAACCGTGCGTGCGGGAAGAGGAATTCTAGATAAAAGTAACAAGAATGCAGCTTTATGGAGCTATGCGATCAAGTCTAAAGAGAGTATTGCTACAGAGCATATAGATTTTAAGTTGGATCAGACAGGTATTGTTTTAGGGATCAATAGTTTAAGCGAGTGGGAAAATGGAGAATTTTATATAGGTGGTTTTGGCAGTTATGACCGCGTACGCATTGCGCATGCACGGGGTGGTATGAGCGGTATCAATACTTATGGCATTGGCGCTTATGTCACTTATTTGGATCATAGTGGATGGTATTTAGATGGTATTTTAAAATATAATCATTATCAGAATACTCTAAAGGCAGTTTCAACGAATGGTTTAGGGATTGAAGGAAGCTATAGGCAATGGGCGGTGGGCACTTCCTTTGAAGCAGGTTATCGACTTAAGACGTCAAAGAGCAGTTGGTTGCAGCCTTATGGACAATTTACATGGTTGCAAGTTGAGGGTAAAGAAATCAAGTTATCGAATGACATGACAGGTAACATGCGTCCATTCACTTCATTACGCAGTGAGGTTGGCTTAACTTTAGGATATGAATTTGGTTCTCGCGTGGATTCCTCATCACTTGCGTATATTACAGCAGCATGGTTGCGTGAGAATAAAAATGACAACCATACATTGATTAATCAACGGCATTCATTTACCACTGACTTATCGGGTAATGCAGGTAAGTTAGGAATTGGTTTGAGCAGTTTAGTGAGTGAGAAGTTAAAGTTATATGGTGAGGCACATTATGTTAAAGGACGTAAAACAAAACAGTCCCTTCAGGGTATTTTAGGTGTACGCTATAGTTTCTAATCATATGGTTATTTTTTAGTTATCTTTAAATATATGATTGTCTTTAAAGGTCTTTAATGAAGGTTCAGAGAACAATTTTTAGAGCATGCCGCTTCGCTTTTCATGGTAGCTGTATACCCTTATATACTTTATTATGCATTACTTTTTCTTTGATAAGAAAACTCCGAGGAAATGCTAAAGAAGCACTATAAAAACGCCCTTATATTCTTAATCAAAAAAGTATTAAAAAAACTGTAAAGAACAGTTTTTTATGAGATAAGAAGGATTTTTAAGAAGGATTGTTTGTAATCTAAGGTTGAAAATATGTTTTGTAGAGCTAATTACGTTTAGTGTCTATGCAGGCGTGAAGGGGGGGAGGATATGGCTCTACAATATAAATGGAAACGACATTGTTGGATACTCATGTTGAGCAGCTGTTTTGTGCAAGCTGCTGCTGCAAATGAGGGGGGAGTACCACTTTTTTGTCAATCTTCAAGTTATGAAAATGGCAAAAAATTTCAGGGTCAATACAATGAGGATATGAAAACAGGAAGATGCATACTTGGAGCATCTAATGATGTTGTTATAAGGACGCGCAATGAATTATACTTGTTAAAAAAGCCTAGCGATTTTACTGAGGATAAGGGCGCTAGAGTGTTTGCGAGTCAACAGGAGCTTGACAGCAGTCGTCGTGACAATGTCGGATATAATGTACAAGAACAAAATATTGCGTTTCTTAAAAAACCTGAACTTATCTTCATTAAAGATGGGGCACTGTTAGAAAATTATGTCCTTGATAATGAAGGTAAAGCATACATTTCAAATGATGGCGAGAGTGATAGCCCAGGGCGGTCCATTAATAACACTGTAAGGAATGGTGCAGAGCTTTATGTGTATGCAGGAGGTCTCAGTGAGAATAGTAAAATTGAACATGGTGGAACTGAAAATGTTGAGGCTTTAAATGGAAAACAAGGCTTTTCGAAAAATGCTGTCGTTAAAGAAGGTGGACAACAAAGTGTTGGAAATGGAGGAAAAGTAGAGGGGACTAAAATTTATGGTGGGGAGCAACTTGTTTTCGGGGAGGGGGATGTTGGAGGAGAGGTTAAAGGGAGTAGTGCTTCTCATATTGTCATTTATGGTCAAGATGAAACACTAGGACAACAAAAAGTATATGATGGCGGAAAAGTTTGGGATACGAAAGTTATGCGAGGGGGCGTACAAGAGGTTGGAAAAAAATCTCAAAGTGCTAAAAATGGTGGTTTTGCATTTGACACAGAAATTTTTAGCGGTGGTAAACAGCGTATCTTAAAAGGCGGTAAGGCTATTGGAGTTACTTTAAATGAGAGCGCTATTCAGGAAATATATGCTGATGGATCTGTAAAAAATCTAACAATGAATGATGAAACAAAATCATGGGTGCATGCCGGGGCAACATTAGAAGGCAAGACACAGGTAAATCATTCTGGGCAGATTCATCTTTATGCTGGGAATGATCAACATCGTACCATAGTAGAAGATATTATTTTAAATGGAAAAAATACAAAACTGTACTCTATTACTGATGAGTTTGATGGAAAAAGTTCTTTGATACAAAAATTAAGTGGTGAAGGGAGTGTTATTTTTTCGTTTACAGGTTCTGATCCATATTATTCTCAGCTTCATGTGAATAATCTTTCAGGAAATTTACATTTCGCGTTCAATACTACGATTGCCCATAACCGTGGTGATTATCTCTTTGTTGAGAAAGGTGCTGGGAATCATACGATAAGTGTTGCTGATTCTGGAGTTGAAATCACGGATCCTTTTTCAAATAAGCGTGATTTAATTATGGATCAAAGTGGTGGCGCACATTTTACGCTGACAGATCTTAAGGGTGACAAAATTAACGCCATTGATGGTGGAACTTATATGTATGACTTGAAAGAAAGAAAGGATGAAAATGGAAAAGTGTGGTTTTTATCTGCAGACCGCCTCAGTGGACCAGAAACCTCTATTCCAGATCCGGCAAATCCTTTTGTTCCTGGTGAGACATCAACAACACCCTCTACAGATGCAGTGTTAACGTTGTCCGTAGTTCCTGGACTTGTTTTTAACAATGAGTTGCAAATTGTAAGGAATGGTAGAAAAATTTGGAACAGAAATAGGAAAGATATCGAACTATGGACTTATGCGATTAAGAGCAGAGAACGTATTGCGACAGGACATACACACTTTAAGCTTGGGCAGACAGGTTTAGTCTTTGGTGCTGATCAGTTGAGTGAATTAAGGCATGGAGAGTTGTATGTTGGTGGTTTCGGTAGTTATGATCAAGCACGTATTTCTCATGCACGAGGTGGTAATAGTGATCTGAGTTCTTATAGCATTGGAACTTATGCAACTTATTTTGATCATCGCGGATGGTATATGGATGGTGTTTTGAAATATAATTATTACCGAGATAATTTGAAAGCTATCTCCACGCATGGTTTAGCTATTCAAAGTCATTACAATCAGTGGGCGATAGGTGGGTCATTTGAAATTGGTTGTTATTTTACACCGGCACAGAATACTTGGATGCAGCCTTATATCAAGCTAACAGGTTTGCAGGTTGAAGGTAAAAAAATAAAACTTTCAAATGGAATGATAGGTGATCTAAGCCCATTGGTTTCATTCCGCAGTGAAGTTGGATTAACTGCAGGACATGAATTCTTTGTGAATTCAGAAACTTCATTAACAGCTTACATTATGGCAGCTTGGTTGCGTGAGAATGTAAATAATAATTATACGACAATTAATAACCAGCATAAATTTATTACAGACTTATCGGGTAATGCAGGTAAATTGGGAATTGGTGTAAACGGTTCGGTCAATGATAAACTGACACTTTATGCGGAAGCACATTATCTAAAAGGACATAAGATTAAGAATGCTCTTCAAGCTATTTTAGGATTACGCTATAGTTTCTAAATATGTGTGTACGCGGCTGATTAACTTTATGAATGTAATTATTTTGCAAGCTTAAACAGATAACGCTCGATTTTATCTTCTCGAGAGTGTAGAGATCTTCTCAAACAGTAAGGATATCTTTATACTCTCCTTTGAAGGCACGAGCGTTTTTTTCATCTATAACTTCAAATATTGAAAATTGTTCCTTGAACTCAAGTGAACAGTTTGAATTTTATTCAGACTTTCTGCCTTAAGTTAGAACTTTCTAGCTGCTTATAGATGCACAACTTAAAGTTGTTTATATTAAAAAATACACTTTAAAAGTGTTTTTAAACATAAATAAAACACATTACGATACAATCTAAGACGGGTTACCTACGTAGCCGTGGGATATTTTTCTAAATAATTGAGAGTGGAGTGTCGATAATGCAGTATAAACATAAGTTAAGTTTTTCAGTATTGATGATCAGTAGTTGTCTTGTACAAGTTGCAAATGCAGTTGAAAACAGGAATGGAGAGCTAACAATAGTAGAACATGTAGGAAATCGAGCAGAGATACCAAAAGGTTCAGCACTGATTACAAATAATTTTCCCAGTAGTAAGAGTAAAATTGGAGATGGCGGTGTTGAAATTGTTGAAAATGGAGCAACTTCTATAGGTTCCACTATTAAAAAAGGGGGAATGCAAATAGTTACACGCGGAGGAACTGCGATAGGTACCGAAATCCTTGGTGGTAAGCAGTTTATTCATGAAGAAAAAGATCTTGATCTTACAAGCGTGGAGAGAAAAAGTAGTGCATATAATTCTACAGTTTCAGGGGATGGTGGAGTAGTGGGACAGCAGAATGTGTATGATGGAGCGTGGGTTTGGTATACGAAAGTAGGAGATAACGGAGAACAAAATCTTTATTCGGGAGAAAGAAAAGAGGGGGGAAAATCAATGTATGCTGAGATCTCTGGGAATGGGAGACAGCACGTCTTAGCGTTAGGAGAATCTTATGCTACTAATTTGAAAGATCATGCTATTCAAGTTGTATATCCTGAAGGGTTGGTGGATGGTCTGACAGTTAACAGTTTTGCTAAATCGTGGTTCCATGTTGGTGTACAAGAAGTCGTTGGAGAAGTAAGGATTAATGGTGGCGGAGAACTTTATTTATTCGCTGGTGATAGGACAAACCATATCACTAAGAAAAAGATTCCTATAGAGGCAAGAGTTGATGAAATAATATTTGAGGTTGGTGAACGAAATATAGGAGAAAAACCTCAGATTGAAATTGAAGATTTAGGAGGGCATAATGGAACTGTTATTTTTACTTCTATTCCGTATGATCCACGACATATTTCACTTCATGTTGAGAAACTTTCAGGGAATTTACATTTTCGATTCAATATTAGTGCTACGGGGGATGCGAGTGATTACTTGTCGGTTGATGAGGGCACAGGTAATCACAAAATAAGCGTTGCAGATTCTGGTGCTGAAATCACAGGCTCTCTCTCAAAAAGGAATAGTTTAGTTACTGAACTTCCATTAATTACTGATAGAAGCCAAGATGGAGGGGCTAATTTTACTCTGGCAGATTTTTTGGGCAAGAACATTACAGTTGTCGATGGTGGAACCTATCAGTATCAATTGCTGAAGAGAGAAAGGTGTGCTAGTTCTAGTGGTAGTGCTACAATTTGGTCTTTAAGCAGAGTCTCTGAAAATGCAGAACATTCGAGTACTGAAGCACAGTGTGTAAACAAGAAAACGAAGGTTCCTCTTGCATTGTCTCATCAAGGCGCTTCTTCTGGAGGAAAAAATACCGGTCCTCGTAAACCTACTAAAAAAGAGCAACCCAAGCCACGTCCTCCACGTCATTTAAGAGAAAGACAGAATATCTCTAGTGTTTCGGTATCTCCATCTAAAGAAAATCGCACTCATGTGAAGTCTCCCCCAGCAAGTTCTCTTCATTTTTCTGATGGAAAGCAACAGGCTGTTGTTTCAGAATCTTCACAATCTTTAGCCGATCAAATGATTTTGCGTCCAGTTCATAAAGAACAGCCTTCTCCACAATTGAGTGAGACGCTTTCAGTTTCTCACTTTTTAACCACTCCCTCTACAGATGCGGTATTATCTATGTCTGTGGCTCCAGCGATGGTTTTTTACAATGAAATGCAAACCGTGCGTGCGGGAAGAGGAATTCTAGATAAAAGTAACAAGAATGCAGCTTTATGGACCTATGCGATCAAGTCTAAAGAGAGTATTGCTACAGAGCATATAGATTTTAAGTTGGATCAGACAGGTATTGTTTTAGGGATCAATAGTTTAAGCGAGTGGGAAAATGGAGAATTTTATATAGGTGGTTTTGGCAGTTATGACCGCGTACGCATTGCGCATGCACGGGGTGGTATGAGCGGTATCAATACTTATGGCATTGGCGCTTATGTCACTTATTTGGATCATAGTGGATGGTATTTAGATGGTATTTTAAAATATAATCATTATCAGAATACTCTAAAGGCAGTTTCAACGAATGGTTTAGGGATTGAAGGAAGCTATAGGCAATGGGCGGTGGGCACTTCCTTTGAAGCAGGTTATCGACTTAAGACGTCAAAGAGCAGTTGGTTGCAGCCTTATGGACAATTTACATGGTTGCAAGTTGAGGGTAAAGAAATCAAGTTATCGAATGACATGACAGGTAACATGCGTCCATTCACTTCATTACGCAGTGAGGTTGGCTTAACTTTAGGATATGAATTTGGTTCTCGCGTGGATTCCTCATCACTTGCGTATATTACAGCAGCATGGTTGCGTGAGAATAAAAATGACAACCATACATTGATTAATCAACGGCATTCATTTACCACTGACTTATCGGGTAATGCAGGTAAGTTAGGAATTGGTTTGAGCAGTTTAGTGAGTGAGAAGTTAAAGTTATATGGTGAGGCACATTATGTTAAAGGACGTAAAACAAAACAGTCCCTTCAGGGTATTTTAGGTGTACGCTATAGTTTCTAATCATATGGTTATTTTTTGATAGATCTCAATGTGTGTAGAAGGATTTTCAAACCTAGATCGGAGTATCTAGGTTCATCCTCTTTAAAGAAGAAGGCTTTCAAAAAGATATATTTTGCATGTTAGGCTTTTCTTATGATTCTTTATTGCTTCAATGATAAATTTGATGAGAGGCATTTAAGATTATGTAAGAAGGTTCAATATTTATTGAGAGTCGGTAGCGCATCTTTATGATGGGATGAGAAATTAAAGGTATTTCTATTAAAGTTTTTTTTATAATTCATTCTATATTTTTGAGAATTTGTGTAGATTTTTGCAGAGTCACTTGGCAAAGGGCTTCTTGCTCGCTATAGAAATGGCGAGAGAATGTTATAAATGAAATAAAGGTGGTTAAATGGCTTTAGAGCGTACTTTTTCGATGATTAAACCAGATGCAACCCGTCGTAATTTGACTGGCGCAATTACTAAAATGCTTGAGGATGCGGAGCTACGTGTTATTGCGTCTAAACGTGTCTGGATGAGCAAACGTGAGGCTGAAAATTTTTATGCTGTTCATAAAGAACGCCCTTTTTTTAGTGAATTGGTGGAATTCATGTCTTCTGGTCCAACCGTTGTACAAGTTTTGGAAGGCGAAAATGCAATAGCTAAAAACCGTGAAGTAATGGGGGCTACGAATCCTAGTGATGCAGAAGAAGGGACAATTCGTAAGGTTCATGCTTTATCGATTGGCGAAAATTCTGTCCATGGATCCGATAGCGCTGAAACGGCAAAAACAGAAATCGCCTTTTGGTTTTCTGAGGTAGAAATTGTTGGTTAATAAAGCGTTTATAATAATAAAGCGTATATAAGAAGCAAAAATCCGAAACACTATATTTCGGTTTTTTGCTTATAAGATTATAGACTTTTTTAAAAGCATAGGGAGCATTCATCGTTTTTTTAGCTTTTTACTATTTTTTTGAAGAGCTTTTATCTACATGCTACCCTTACTTGTAATGTGCAAAAAAGTGTTTTATTGATTTATCATTAATAGATTTAAAATAAATTAGTCTTATGCTATCCTCATCTCTTATTTAAGTACAAAAAGATAAATTATCATTATAAATCTCCATACTCTTCATGGGATAACGTGTTTTAAACCTGCACGAAAATAGTCCCATCCTGTCCACAATGTAAGGAGGGCAGCAATCCACAGCATAGTAATGCCAAACTCTACTGTGTAAGGGAAAATTTTATTACCGGCTGGTCCAGCTAAAAGAAATACAATAGCGATCATCTGTACAAAAGTTTTCCATTTTGCAAGACGAGAGACAGGAACACTAACTTTTAACTCAGCCAAATATTCACGTAATCCTGATACAAGAATTTCTCTGCAAAGAATGATAATAGCTGCCCATAGTGTCCACCCAGCGATGGTACTGTCTGCGGCAAGCAAGAGCAAACAGGCAGAGACGAGAAGTTTATCAGCAATTGGATCTAACATGCGACCAATATTGGATGTTTGTTCCCAAATACGAGCAAGGTAACCGTCAAGAAAGTCAGTAATAGATGCAATGATAAAAATGGACACAGCAATCCAGCGAGTGATATCACTTGATTGTAATCGCCCTTCTAAAAAAAAGCATGCAACAACCATTGGGACTGCGACAATTCGTGCATAAGTTAAAATATTTGGAAAAGAAAAAGTATGATTTTTCATGGAGCCATTTTTAATTCTTGTGAAAGAGAATATATTTCCTAAACGTAACAAGGCAAAGGTTATGAAACAAGCCTATTTTTCATGAAAATGGTTATGAATTTTTTGTGCAATTGTCATAGAAATTCCCGTAACTTTTTTTAAATCTTCAAGTGAGGCACTAGCAATAGCCTTGGCACTTCCAAAATGATGAAGCAACGCACGCTTTCTTGTCGGACCGATATTTTCGATTTCATCAAGTGGGTTTTTGAATGTTTCTTTTTTTCGTTTTATCCTATGAGCTCCAATCGCAAAACGGTGTGCTTCATCACGCAGACGTTGCAAAAAATAGAGGATAGGATCACGTGGAGGAAGTGTAAAGGGGGGGATACCTTTTATAAAAAATCGTTCACGTCCCGCATGGCGGTCAACACCTTTGGCGATTCCAACAACTGTGAAGAGGTCATTTAATTGTAATTCAGCAAGTATTGCATGTACGCTGTTGATTTGTCCTTCACCACCATCGATTAAGATAAGATCAGGCCAAATGGGAAAAAGATCATTATCTTTTATGTCATGACTTCTATTTGACTGATCATGCTCTTTTATAAGGCGTGAAAATCTTCGTTTAATCACTTCTTTCATCATGCCAAAATCATCGCCAGGCGTGATATCTATTGAGCGAATGTTGAATTTGCGATATTGATTTTTAACAAATCCCATCTGACCAGCAACAATCATAGCCCCTACAGCATTTGTTCCCATGATATGAGAATTATCATAGACTTCTATCCGGCGTGGAGGAAAAGGTAGTTGGAATGTTTTGGCAAGACCTTGAAGCAATTTTGTATGAGTGGCTGTTTCAGAAAGCTTATGTTCAAGTGCTTCATGAGCATTGAGATAGGCATGATTAACAAGAGTTTTCCGTTCACCTTGTTTGGGTAAAGAGAGAGACACTTTGTGATTTGCTTTGAGACTCAATGCTTCTGTAAGAAGTGTCTTTTCTTCAATTTCTTCAGATAAAAGGATGCTTTTGGGAAGTGGTTTATCATCGTAAAATTGGGCAAGAAAACTCGCTAAAATTTCAGTACAGGAAAAAGAGGGATCTGCTTTAGGAAAATAGGCACGATTTCCCCAATTTTGCCCCATGCGAAAAAAGAACACTTGAATACAGGTCATTCCTTCTTTTTGCGCAATTGCAAATACATCCGCTTCTTTTATCGTTTGAGGATTAATACCTTGATGGCTTTGTATATGAGAAAGGGCTGATAAGCGGTCACGATAGGAAGCTGCTTGTTCAAAATCAAGATTTTCTGCGGCTTTATGCATAGCTTGAACCATATTGTTTTTAACAGATTGATCTTTTCCCGAAAGGAACGCTTTTGCTCCCCTCAGCAGTTCTTTATAATCATTGTCACTAATTTCATGGGTACAAGGTGCAGAACATCGCTTAATTTGATAAAGCAAACAGGGGCGTGTACGGTTTTCAAAAACTGAATCAGTACAGGTTCGTAATAAGAAGGCGCGTTGTAAAACATGAACTGTTTGTGTCACTGCACCAGCAGAAGCAAAAGGACCAAAATAGTGAGCTTTTCGTGTTCGGGCACCACGATGTTTGTAAAGTCCAGGCGCTCGATGATCATCTGTAATCATAATATAAGGGAAACTTTTATCATCACGTAGTAATACATTAAAATGTGGATGCAATCTTTTGATGAGATTGGCTTCTAAAAGGAGTGCTTCTGTTTCTGTATGGGTGACGATAAATTCCATATGATATGTTGCGCGAATCATGCGGGTAATACGATTATTGTGTCCCTGTTCACGTGTATAGTTTGAAACGCGTTTTTTGAGATTACGAGCTTTGCCAATATAGAGAATATCACCATTTTTACCAATCATCCGGTAAACCCCTGGCTTATGCGGAAGGTGTCTAACAAACTCTTGTATGAATTTTACACCTTGGAATTGATTTTTCTCATTACTTTGATTGGCATTATTCCATGTAATGTTAGAGAGAAAAGAAAGCTTTTCCCGCTCATTTTTCGGACAATTTGTATTATTTTTCAGGACCATTCCGTTTATTAAGAATATGTTTTTTGTTTAATATATGAAATATTCTTTTTTATTAAATAATGATTATTTATATCCTTATAATTTTTTCTATAAATAACATCTTATAGCATAAGAGTATGATTTTAGAGAGCCGATTTTTCATAAAAAATATGAGAGTTGTTATTCTAAAACAGCTTTATGAATTTGCCCAATTTATTCATTAAAATGATTGGAATAGGAAATTCATGATGATTAAGAAGATAGACGTTCTAAAAGGGAAAAAATTAATTCACGCTGATCGTTATTAGCTTATCATTATAACGTGTTGATATTATTCAAAAAATCAAAGAACTTTATCATTTAATGCGTTTGTATCTTACAACATGATATTTGATTTAGAAAAAATACAGAGAAAGATCTAACATAATAGATGTTCTTTTTGAAGCCACTTATGCATTATTTGGGCATTTTCATCTTGTCCCAGGCGATTGATAAGAAAGGGGCTGAGTTTTTTCATTTCTTCTTCCAAAAGGTAGGGAGGGTTAATAATAATCATACCACTTCCATTCATTGTCGGTGGACTTGAACTTTTTCGGATACGCATTTCAAGCTGTAGAATCTTAGGAATTCCTGTTTGATAAAGCGCGTGAAGAAAACTTTCAATTTCTTTGTCATATTTAACAGGATACCATAAAGCGTAGATCCCTCCAGAAAAGCGACGATAGGCTTTCGTTAATCCCTCAATAAGGCGGAAAAATTCTCCAGTTTTTTCAAAGGGAGGGTCAACAAGGATAAACCCACGTTTTTCTTTTGGTGGTACATGAGCATTTAAGGAAAGCCAACCATCTAAATGCAGAACTTTTGTCTGATAATCTCCGGCAAAGTTTTTTGCTAAAATATGATAATCTTCATTGTGCAATTCTATTGCGGTGAGGCGATCTTGTTTCCGTAATAATTGACGAATAAGAACAGGAGATCCAGGATAAAATACAATTTCTTTTTCCCCTTTATTGAGGGCATCAATGATATTACACCATGGACAAAGGAGTGCTCTTAAATCTTCTGGGATAGGAGTTGAAAAAAGTCGTTGGACACCTTCGCGATACTCTCCTGTTTTATGTGCTTCTAAAGAAGAAAGGTCATAAATACCGATTCCAGCATGCGTATCTATAACGCGAAAAGCTTTTTCTTTGCGTTTGAGATATTCTACAATGCGAGTGACAATAATGTGTTTAAAAACATCAGCAAAATTGCCAGCATGATAAATATGCCGATAATTCATGGAATAAACTCTATCATATGTATAACTGTACCGGATTATTAGCATAGAATATTAGAATTGATATCCATAAAAATACTCTTATAGAAATCAAATAATACCCTCACTCCCAAATAATACCCTACAGAAAAAATATTAATGTCATGGGAGCATTTATTCACTGGGCTATTTTTATATTATGAGATTCATCGTTAAGATTTTAATTTTTTATATGAAAAATAGATAGGAAGAGGGCAAACATTTCAATAGAGATAGTTATGTTGTAAGAGAAGTTTCTTATGATCGCGGACTCTTTCAGGAAAACTATAAAAGACAAGCAATTAACGAGAATATTAGTGAAGTTTGTTAAAAAAATTAAGGTTATCTTTCAAATTCATTCATAAATTTACTTGTTTAAAGATTAAAGAATTTAAAATGCTTGATAAAAACATTATTACATTTATCAGTTTTTTTAGCGAGCGTAAAATTATGGATAGAGCAATAAAGTGCTGGTATTATAGTGATAGATTTTTGTAAAAGTGTGGATGAATCTCATTGGTTTAAGCGGAGCCCAAGCTTTACATTATACACGCTAAATGGCTAGATTATTGTGTATGGTGCTAAAACAAAACTTTTGAAAAGTGATATGCTCTCTGCAAGCGATCTCAATAAAATGAGCGATTTTTAACTAAAGTAAATAGGTTTATCTATTTCTAACACTGTATTATCTAGCGGCTTTATGAGATAATCTTATAAAAAGACTAGGATAAGAAATTCTTTTACATGGATTATGCTTCGATTCCATGCTTTTGATTGAATGTAATTTTCTATTAATGCCTATTCTGTTTTCAATACTGAGATAAGTTAAGCACATGATATTATGAGAACGCATGCCCAGAATCCGGAGACTTGTAATAGTTAGGGCATGCAGCGGTTCAAAGAGCTGGTTATATGGAGGTATTTTACTGAATAAAGGCGCAAGCTGGTACCATTTTTATTTTTTAGCAGTATTGCCATACCTCTTGGCCACTTGACCTGATTCATAAAGTGCATTTTTACTCTTTCCGCTAATAGTTTTTATCCACACGACAGATATTTAATTGAATGCGATGATGGCTTATATTTCGTATTGTATATGGAATAATGGATGATAAAATTCCCACCAACGCAAAGAATAAATATTATGCGTAAGATGATAGTTTTTAAAGAGACTGATGATGTGTCAAGAAAGTTTTTTAGAGATTTTTCTTTCTGATTTTTTTTAATTAAATACGTAAAATTTTTTACAGCATGTTATGATCTTTATCAGTAACGGATAATTTGGAGGAAATGTTTGTAATGATACGTACAACTTTGTTTAAAAGGAAAGACATGAGCTATAGTATTTACAGGAAGATGAGTAACCTAAGAGATCAGATGGAGTTATTTTAGAAAAGTTTTTAAGCCTTTTGAATTTTGTATGAAGCGGTTTATCATTTTTGAATGGTTTGTGTTATAATACGCTAAAAAGGGATGAGAGGATAAAAAGTTCTTTTGCAATAAAAGCGTGTGATTGCTTTTAAGTTAAGAAGAAAATATATAAGTAAGATATTATATTTGATACATTCTTCAGAGGAAGCATGAATAAATGAAATCGAATTTACAAGCATAAAGTTAGAGAGAGTAATGGGTAATATTTTTTCACCAACGCATTTAATTATAATTTTACTGATTATCTTTGTGCTTTTCGGTCGCGGTAAGATTTCTGAATTAATGGGCGATGTTGCTAAGGGAATTAAAGCCTTCAAAAAAAATATGAAGGAAGAAGATGACGGCATTGAGGATAAAGTTGAAATGGCTACTACTTCCCAAATAGTTGATGTAGAATCTCAACAATCTCAGCCGTTATCGGTAAAACATGTAACAGCGCGCAGAAAGGCTTCTTCTGCTTCTAAAAGAAGCAAAACATCCGTTGCTAAAAAACAGCGTGTCAAATAACAAAAACGTAATCATCATTGTGCGTTATTTTTTGATGAGGAAGTCGAATTAAGAGATGTTTGGGATTGATGGACCAGAGTTTGTCGTAATCTTACTTATTCTCATCATTGTTGTTGGACCGAAAGATTTACCTAAAATATTAAAGACAATAGCAAAGGTAAGAGCTCATATGTGTTTAATGGCAAATGAACTTCGTCATCAGTTTGAAGATGCAATAAAACAAATCGAGCTCGACGATTTGCAAAAAACATATTCGGATATTAGCGATTCAAGCAAGAAGTTGACAGAGACTTTTGATCCCATTCAAAATACATTAGAAGATATCCACGATAATTTGGATGTTAAGGCAACACACCATAAATCAGAAAAAGGTAAAGAATTTTTGGAATGCGATCACAACGTAACCAATAAAGATATGACAGGATCTATAGCTTCTAAAGATAAAGAAGATGTGTCATGAATGCTAACAAAGACGAAGTTGATGCCCATATGGCACCACTTTTGGAACATTTAATTGAACTTCGTCAGCGAATTATTGCTGCCTTGGTTGCATTTATGATCGCTTTTATGATGTGTTTTCTTGTTAAAGATTATATCTTAAATTTTTTACTATGGCCATATCAGTGGGCAATGAAAATAGCAGGGGGTAATCCTGAGGGTATTCGTTTGCAATCAACGCAAGTATGGGAAACTTTTTTAACGAAGATGAAGCTTTCTGCTTTTGGGGGAATTATTTTATCTTTTCCCTATACGGCTTTTCAGTTTTATAGTTTTATTGCACCAGGGCTTTATAAAAATGAGCGTATGGCTTTTTTACCATTTCTCATTGGGGGGCCTATTTTATTTTGTATTGGGGGAGCGTTTGTTTATGGTCTATTGGCGCCAATAATACTATGGTTTAGCCTTTCTCAACAATTTCTTCCAGATGTTCATTTAAAAATAGAGTTTATAGTGCGTATTTCTGATTATTTGGGCTTTATGACATCGTTTATCCTAATTTTTGGTTTGATTTTTCAATTACCTCTTGTCATCAGTCTTTTAACAAAAGTTGGATTTTTAACGTCTCATGATTTGGTGTCTAAACGAAAATGGGCTATTTTACTCTCTTTTATCATTGCGGCAATCATAACGCCGTCGGATTTTTTTACGATGTTTGCAGTGGCTTTACCAACGATAGCACTTTACGAGATTTCAATTTTAATTGCTTACAGTATAGAAAAGAGAAGAAAATCCGCTTAAGAAAAGTGTATAATCTTATGCGACAAGAAATGAATAAAAACAATATAAATGAGGAATTTTTATGCTTGATATTAAGTGGATTCGTGACAATCCTGAGAAATTAGATAAAGCACTCGTAAGTAGAGGTCTTGAGCCACAAGCTGAAAGGTTAATACAACTTGATCTTGCACGTCGGTCGCATATTGCTAAGGTGCAATTGGCGCAGGAACGTCGCAATGCGGTTTCAAAGGAAATAGGACAGGCTTTAGCGGTATCTGATCAGCAAATGGCTGAAAGCTTTAGAGCTGAAGGTGAAGAGATTAAAGTCTTTCTTTCCTCTGCAACAGCGGAAGAAAAACAGCTGACGGAGAGTCTTGAGAAAATTCTTTCAGCACTTCCAAATATTCCATTAGATGATGTTCCAGAAGGTAAAGATGAAAGTGATAATGTCGTCATTCGACATTTTGGTACACTTCCAACATTTAATTTTACACCAAAGGAACATTTTGATCTTGGTCAAGATCTCAAGCAGATGAATTTTGAACGAGCTAGTCGTTTGTCTGGAACACGTTTTACAATACTTTCAGGGGCGTTAGCACGGCTAGAACGAGCATTAGGCCAATTTATGCTTGATGTGCATGTCAATGAGCATGGTTATACAGAAGTCTCAATACCTTTTCTTGTTCGTGATGAGATTGTTTACGGAGCAGCACAATTGCCGAAATTTGCTGAAGACCTTTTTCGTACAACAGATGGTCGATGGCTTATTTCTACAGCAGAAGTGCCATTAACCAATTTGGTCAACGATGAAATTCTTGAAATATCAGATTTACCACTGCGATTTTCTTCTTTATCTCCCTGTTTTCGTTCAGAGGCGGGAGCAGCCGGTCGTGATACGCGCGGTATGTTGCGTCAGCATCAATTTTGGAAAGTTGAAATGGTCTCAATTACCAGTGAAGAACAGTCTTTAATTGAATTAGAACGTATGACGGAATGTGCAGAAGATATATTAAAACGACTTGGTTTGCCTTTTCGCACAGTGGTTCTTTCTACGGGTGATATGGGGTTTGCAGCACGTAAAACCTATGACATCGAGGTTTGGCTTCCTGGTCAAGAATGTTATCGTGAAATTTCTAGCTGTTCAGTTTGTGGAGATTTTCAAGGTCGTCGTATGAATGCGCGTTATCGTAAAGAAGGCGATAAAAAATTGCATTTTGTTCATAGCCTTAATGGTTCTGGTACAGCTGTTGGACGTTGTCTTATTGCCGTGCTTGAAAATTATCAACAGGCTGATGGATCAATTATTGTTCCAGATGTTTTACAACCTTATATGGGAGGCATGCGTTGTATTACTGCTTAATTTTACGAAAGGAGAGACAATATGCGTTTATTGCCAAGAGGTGATGATATGCAAACGCAAGTTTTTGCCATTTTAAAAGAAGCAGTTTGTCAGTATGATAAAAGTGCACCTCCATTGGAGATTGAATGATACTATGGGGCAAAAGGGTATTTTACAATTTCGTGAGGAGTTAGCCGCTCTTGTACTGAAAATGCGTAGCAAAGGCATTGATGACGTGCGATTTTTTTCGGCATTAGAGAAAATTCCGCGTCAACAGTTTGTTTCTGCTCCTTGGTTTAATAGTGCTTATGATAATAAAGTTATTCCCCTTGAGTG
Organism: Bartonella sp. MR110HLJHH; assembly: GCF_042194225.1. NCBI lineage: Bacteria > Pseudomonadati > Pseudomonadota > Alphaproteobacteria > Hyphomicrobiales > Bartonellaceae > Bartonella > Bartonella sp. MR110HLJHH. The sequence goes on from NZ_JBHIMQ010000006.1 coordinate 58,182, forward strand.
TGGTGAATATATGGAACGTTTGGAAGAACAACTCTTAATTCTTTCGGCATTATCGTTGAAAAAAAGGCATCGCGTTTTAGAAATCGGTACAGGATCTGGTTTTTGTACTGCGCTTATGGCATGTCTGAGTGACCGTGTGACAACGATTGATCGTTATAAAACGCTTGTTGATTTGGCACGCCAAAAATTTCAAACTTTAGGAATTGAAAATATTATTATACGGCAGATTGATGGAAGTCATAGTGTGACAGGTTTGGGATCATTTGATCGCATTCTTATTTGGCCATCACGTTTTGATGAACCCAAGGAATTTTTAGAACTTTTAGCTGAAAACGGAATTCTCATTCAGGCGATAGGACCTGACGAAGGGGTACAAGCGGTGACGCGCTATACAAAAATTGGTAGTCGATTTGAGTGTTTAGAACTGTTTCAAGTGCGTTACCAACCTTTTATTAAAGGCATTGCGGAGATACTTTAATTTTTAAAAGTTAAGAAATAGCCGCAAATAGCCTACGTTAAATTCATTTTGATCTTATATAAAGATATTTATGAATAAAACATCTCATTTTAACTCTTCGGTAATTTAAAAAAGCTTTAATGGAGTGAGTTGATTATTGATGAGTGAGCAAAACGATGCGTTTAAAAGCTTTGGATAATATTTTCCAGCATAATTTTCAGAGAATAACTTTTTTAGCGGTGGTAACTATTGTTGCTGGTTGTAGTTCTGGTACACAGCGTTTTTCCAATATTGTCTCTCATCGTACGGTATCATCTCAATCAAATATATCGAGTACTATGTCTACAGATCCGCGAATGCTATCGTACGGTAGCGGTATGATACAAAGCACTGAATTGCCACCTGTGGAATCAAGCGATGATTCGTGGGGAGATGACAATTCTCCCTATAATTTTCCACATCAAGGTAGGATAACTTCTTCTGATGGTCGCGTTATGGGAGTCCCTCCACGTAATCTTGGAACACTTTCCCGTTCACAAATGGATAAATCTCCTATTTTTCGGCGGAACTCTTATATTGTCCAGAGTGGAGATACACTGCTCAGTATTGCACGACAAATAGGGGTTAGTGTTGAGGCATTAAAATTAGCAAATGGTATAAACAGCAATTCCATTTATATCGGTCAGGTACTTGTTGTTCCAAGCAGGCGTACATTAGCAGCTTCAAATGCACACACTAATAACGATTGGGCAGTGTCAAAAACAGAATCTGCATTCCAATCTCAAGTGATGTCCTCTATAAAAAACAAGAAGTCCTCTCCTATATATAAAGCGCCTGTAACAACGCCCCCTTCTGCAAAGATGAACAAATCAAGTTCTGAGAAAAGTTTTTCTAAACAGATGACGCAATTGAATCATGAGACTGGTTTATCAAGTACTGTTACGAATACCGATAATATGACGACTCCGCAAGCCACAGGAATTTCTAAGATGCGTTGGCCAGTACGAGGGCGTTTATTAAGCCAGTTCGGTCAAAAAAAGGGAACAGTAATGAATCGAGGAATAGATATTGCAGTGCCGGAAGGATCTTCGGTAAAGGCGGCAGAAAATGGTGTTGTTATTTACGCGGGAGATGGATTAAAAGAGCTTGGTAATGTTGTGATGATTCGACATGAAAATAATATTATCACTATTTATGGATGTAACAGTAAGCTTGTTGTTAACAAAGGACAAAGGATAAGACGTGGTGATGAGATTGCTAAATCTGGTGTTTCAGGAAATGTTAAAACGCCACGTGTCTATTTTGAGATGCGTAAGAATTCATTACCTGTTGATCCCCTTAAATATTTAGAAAACTAATTTATTGATGATTTTTAAATTTAAATAGTCTTATAGTTTATAGAAACTTCATGAAAAACAATTGATTTTCTTAAATCAATAACACTGCAGCAAAAAAATCATTGCTTTAAGGAGAGCAGTTCGTTGGGGTCGTTAGATATTACCATCTTTGTGTCTATGAAAGTGTAAAACAATAGTATCATACTTATTTGTCAGCTTTCAGTGTTTCAACGGCTCTTGCATTTGAGAGAAGCATGAAAAGAGATATTTCACGCCTTTCTTAAAAAGTTTTTATCTACAGGCTCATTTCATATGTGAGACGTGCAAAAAAATCGTTTTGATTAATTCAGAGGGTTTGAAATGAGAGCATTTTACTGTATTTATGTCTGTCATTCGATATCAAAAACGATAAATTATCTATATAAATTAAAGTTTTTTCATTAGAAAAATTATCTTGTATCATTTATTGAGTTAGTGAAAAGGTTTACATTGTAGGATATATAATAGGGAAAAATGAATCTATTTTTAAAGATTTTTCTCATTGTATTTTGGTATTCTGTCTCTTAAGGATTTATTGCATTTTTGTAAAGCTGTGATTAGATTATGTAGTTATTGCTTTTTATAATGAATTCTTTAAGAATTTTTTCTGAATCGGAATTTTATTTTAATAGAGTGGGGAATACCTGAAGTTTAACTATAGGAGATAAAAATGTTTATTACGAACGCTTATGCTCAAGTTGCAGGCGATGTTTCCGGTGGATTTTCATTTGTTAGCGCTGTCCCACTCATTTTAATTTTTGCAATTATGTATTTTTTTATCATTCGTCCACAGCGTACCCAAATGAAAAAACGCCAAGAAATGCTTAATGCAGTACGTCGTGGTGATACAGTTATAACGGGTGGTGGTATTATCGGCAAGGTTACGAAGGTTCACGACGAGAGTGGTGAATTAGAGGTTGCAATTGGTGAGAGTATGAATATTCGTGTTATTCGCTCAACATTAGCTGATGTGCGCGTTAAAGGTGAGCCGATTGCAGAAAAAAAATCAAAGCTTAATGCTAAAGCAGAAACACCACAAAAGTCTAAATCTAAAACGACAACGAAAGAAAATATGAGTGTCTCTAAAGAGAAAAAAGCTATATCAAAAGAAAATGAATCTTAAGGTGTAATGGCAGTTTATTACATTTTTTAAGCATTTTTATAAAAAGCTTGGCAAGATCAAGACAATTTCATTGGAAAAGTGGCTTTTATAGTGGATACAGAAAATCGAGTTTTTGTTTCCTTGAGATTATTAAAATAGTTGCTTTATTTATAGAATATTACGCAATTTTTTTCTGTTTTTTAAACAAGATCATTGTTTCTATAAAAAGAAACTTGTGAGTAAATAAACTGAGAAAACTTTTTAAAAGGTAGATTTATTTAAGCAGGTAGAGCATTTGATCGCGGTTTATTATCAAATTTTCATATACTTGCTGTATGAGAAGATTAAGGTTTTATATAAAATTTTCACTTCAATACTAGGCTATGGTTAACATATCAATGTTTGTATCAGTCTTCCTTTAATTTTTATGGTAAGAAGTAGCAAAGACAAAAATAAAGGGTGCTTTTTCATGTTCGATGCAATTCAAATTCGTGAAGCACATTTTCCAAGTCGCGCACCTATTGATGCTTATGGAAATGGTGGATTTCGTTTTGCTGATATGTCTCATAGAGGTTCTATTATTTGTGTACCATCGGGTATTTATGGTATTGACATGGCAGGGCCTATTCCCACTCAAGGGGATCTATCTCGTATTTTAGAAGAAGCTTCTGAAATCGAAGTTTTATTAATAGGTACTGGAATTGAATTATTGCGATTACCTGAAGAGTTACGGGTGCTTTTATGGGAAAAACGTATTTCATCAGATACAATGAGTACGGGAGCGGCGGTGCGTACATTTAATGTTTTATTGGCTGAAGATCGCGCTGTTGCGGCATTATTATTTGCGGTAGAATAGAGTATTGTTTAATAAAACAAATGCTCTCGTCTAGTATGAAAGACTTGTGTGATTATTTTACTGCGCCGTAAAATACCGTCGTTTAAAGTGGTGATAGAAGGGGAATAAAATATACATAACTTAACACATTAAGTGTTTTTAAATACAGTAGCAAGTATTCAGGGCAGAGCTTGTTCGTAGTTCAATGAATCACATGAGTGATCAACTCTTGGCACTTGAGACAGTTCATAAGAGGCATTTTTAATTCTTTCTTATACAGTTTTTACCTACAAGCCAGCCCCGCTTGTGACGTGCAAGGGAATAGTTTTGATTGATTCAACATGGAATTGGTTTGAAATGAAAGCATATCTACGATATTTGAGATTCTAATTTAACATATAAAACAATGAATTATCATTATAAATAAATGCGTTGATAGTAATAGAAACTCACCGAGAGCAATTGGATTTTTTACAAATTGGTATTGGTAAGAATCTTTGTCCTTTAGGGTGGGGAGGAGGTTAATGATTTGATGAAGTTTTTGTGATCAGTGCATTTTTATAAAATAACATTGTCATCTATTTAGTGAAAAAGTGTTTTGCGTTGTTTGTTATTCTAAGTTTTACTATGCATGTTACGATTAGTTTTTAGCTTTTTTTACTGCAAATGAAAACTTGAAGCCCGATAAGATAAGTTTTATCAGAAAAGTTATTTATTTAATTTTTTTCTTTCTAAAACGAAAAGTGACTAGAAAAGAAATTCTAATTCATAATACAGTTAAAAGACACATTTAAAAATCTTATTTTCTGAACTGTATTTGCTTATCCCTCATTTTTTAATATGAATAAAAAGAGGATATTAATTTCATTACTAAAAAAGGGACGTTAATAGGTTCAAATGATAGGCTCTCTTCCTTATTGTCTTGATATTTTACGTACCATAGATCGTGATCGCTATATATCGGTTTTATTTGCACCTAGAAAAAAGCGCCAAGCATTGGCTGCTCTTTATGTATTTAATGCTGAAGTTTCTCGTATTCGCGAAAGTGTACATGATCCACTCATAGGAGAAATACGGTTACGTTGGTGGTATGATTCTATTGCTCATGGTGAAATGCAAACGAGTGGAAATAATCCGATTTTGAGTGATTTATTGAAAGCAATAACTCTTTTTAATTTACCTAAGACAGCTTTTTTACGTTATTGTAATGCACAAATTTTAGATCTTTATCACAATCCAATAGAAACGCTTCATGATCTAGAGCATTATTGTGGTGAGACAGCAAGCATAATTTTACAGCTTTCTTGTCAGATATTAGATCCTGATACTGCACAAGAGTTTACAGATATCTATGAACATGGAGGGATTTCTCAAGGATTAAGCGGTGTATTGCGTCTTTTATCATTCATGCAATCACGATATCAATATTATTTACCTACTGATATATTAAAGGCTGTAGGAGTGAATAGGGAAGATTTGGAATCTCATCGTCTCAGTGATCAACAAAAGGATCGTATTGTTGAAGCTATGGTAGCATTATCGCGCGATCATTATACCAAATTTTACGAGTATTCTTGTGCTTTACCTAGAGTTCTTAAGCCAGCTTTTCTTCCATTGGTCATTGTTCCAGCTTCTCTTCAAAAAGCTATACAGCTGGGTGCTGCAATTTTTCAAGAGAGTGCAACGTTGCCATTGATATATCGCTATTGGTTGATAACAAGGGCAGCAGTAAGCGGCAATTTTCCAAAGATATTGTAAAAGAATATTACCACGTTGGAATGCGTAACATATAGACTGATTTTCTCATATGAAGATAAAAGGAGCTATGGTGTTTCCAAACCATTTTTTGTTATAAAAAATGTTGATGTTTTGGTTGTTATGAGCGCAAAAGAATAAGAAATTTTATGAGAGAAGTTATCTTGGCAGTCTATAAGTCTATAAAAACTCTTATTTTTGAGAAATTATAAAATCATAATTGATGATTGTTATGATTTATGAATATATTGATTTATAATGATAATTCGTTTTTTCTCATATTGAATGAGAGTCTTGAATAGAAAAAGATTTCTTCATTTTTATAATGAATTTTAAAAATAGTTTTTTGTATACTATAAGTTGGGTGTGTAAATGAAATCATTTAAAGAAAAAGCAATACGCTCCTTATGAATGAGTATTAAGAGTAGCAATATGATAAGCTATAAATGAATGACGATAGGGATGACATTTATAGCTTAATGGGTATAGCTTAGTGTGCGACAAATTTTACAACCTTTGGATGGATAATATTTTTTAATGCGTTGCAAAAACGACTCTACATTCCATTGACTATTTTCTCGCAAATCCATACATGCACTGATTTGCGAGAGAATTAATCATTATACAAATGTTGATCCTAAGATATGCAAACAAGAGACCTATCTTACCTCTTCAACTATAGACGAAGAGCTGATGGAAACTTTATCAAATAAGTTCTTTAAATTATGTACAACCTTTTTATTGGAGAGCGTTAAAGATCTGATTATAATTTGTGCTATTAATTTCCAAAGGATGTTCTTTATTGGCAATTTGTAGCATTTCTAGCTTGAGATCTTCTCTTATCATCATATCTATATTGGCGCGGACCTCAGTTGAAAGAGTATGAGGCGTGATATCTTTAGGCATGGTGACAGTCTTTATTTGATAAATGATACGGTTTGTTGCAAGTGGACCTTTTATGATGCCATAATGACCTTTGGGAGCAGAAAATAATGCTTTAATCCCTTCAACGCCAAGAGGGTCAGATGAGTCTTGACGCCGGAGGGCTGGTGTTGTTTGTTTTGTAACACCAAGGGTACGAGCAAGAGCAACAAGACTTTTTCCTTCCGTGAGCTGTTTGAGAGCATTTTGAGCTTTTTCATCAAGAAGACGTTGGATTTCCTCACTTTTCCATTGAGAAAGAACATCTAGCTTAGCCTCTTCAAGTGTTTTATCGCGGGCAGGAATAATTTTATCGACCTTATACCAGAGATATCCACCATTTTGAAAAGAGAGAGGATCAAGATCGACTCCTTCATTTGATTGATAGATGGCATTCAGTAAAATATCTTTTTGAGGTAAATCCGTGAGTGCTGCACCTTCAAGCGTTTTTCCCGTTTTATCAATGGTAATTGTGCGCAAAGATAACTTGTATTGGTCAGCTAGCTCTTTGAGAGAAGCACCCTCAAAACGAGCATTTTCAATGGCTACATAATTGTTACGGATATCATCAGTAGCACGATTTTTGGCAAGTGTTTGGCGAATATTTTCTTCGACCTTTTCAAAAGGAAGAGAGCTTGAGGGTTCAATATGCGTGACGCGAATGATAATAGGTCCCTGTAAGTCATTTATCACAGTACTGACTTGGCCTTGTTGAAGTTCAAAAATTTCAGAGGCTAGATGACTAGGAAGTTCATTTTCTGCGAGAGGACCTTTTTTTATGTCATTAAGAGTCTTGTTTTCAGCTTTTACCAGTTCATCAAAACTCAATCCATCAGCTATTTTTTTTGCTGCATTATCGGCTTCTTCACGTGAGGGGAATTGCAGTTCCTCGAATGTACGCTTTTCAGGCGTTACAAAACGTGAAGCATTTTGTGTATAATAGGCTTTTGCCTCATCTGTTGAGATATCTTTAGGTTTTACAAAATCATTAAGTTCCATAGATAGCAAAGAGACAGTGCGGTATTCTGGAGCACGAAATTGACTTTGATGTGTTTTAAACCATTTTTGTAGTGTTTCGTCATCAGGATCAGCAATTGTTTCCTTTTCTTTTAGATCAATAACAAGATAATCAGCAATACGCATTTCTCCTTGATAAAGAGCAAGTGCTTTATAAAAGAGATTGGGTGCTTTCATATCAGAGAGTAAAGCTGAAATAAGTTGGTTACGCTTTTCTTGTTTGGTGTAATAATTAAGAAAAGCACTTTCACTAATACGTAAATGCTGAAGATAGTTATAAAATAAATTTTTATCAAAAGTGCCATTTACTTGGAACATCTTATCAGAACCAATCGTATGAGCTATTGTATCTTTTGAAAGACTTATTTTCATTTTACGTACTTGTTCATCAAGTAATACATTTTGTTGTAATTGATTAAACACAAAAGCAGGAATTTGGTATTGCTGCATTTCATTTGCTGTAAACATTCGTCCAAGATAAGCAGCATGTGCTAAACGAGCGCTTTGATCGGCAAGTGCAAGACGATAATCATCGACAGTTACTCTGGACTTTCCAGAAGTAATAAGATCTCTTTCACTTTTTTTGTGTAACTGCGGTATTCCCCATAGAAGAATGAAGCATAAGAGTAAAATAGCAAGGAAAATTCTAGAAATCCAAGAATTTGTAGCATTTCTTATGATGTCAAGCATTGTTCAAGTCCATTTTTAATGTGAGTTATTATCAAAGCTAATGGAATTTGCAATAAAGAGATGAAAGATGCAAGCTTTAAAGACTTGCTTTCATGTTATAATTTGGTAACTACAGATAAACAATGTATTGTAAGAGCTCTTGAGGTGAAAATATGTCTCCAAATACTCGGCCTTTTCTTGCTGGAAATTGGAAAATGAATGGAACGAGTGAATCGCTTGGAGAGTTGCGTGCTATTGCTACAGGCGTTAGCTCTGATCTCAGTCATCTTTTTGAGGCACTTATTTGCGTCCCAGCAACGCTTTTATCTCGTGCTTCTGATATGCTGGATGGTGAAAATCTCCTTTTGGGAGGACAAAATTGTCATTTTGATGATCATGGTCCCTATACTGGAGATATTTCAGCTTTTATGCTTAAAGAAGCAGGAGCAAGTCATGTCATTATTGGGCATTCAGAACGTCGTACAGTGTATCAGGAAAATGATGCGATTGTCTGTGCCAAAGTGCAAGCTGCGTGGCGAGCAGGTCTTGTGGCCCTTGTGTGTATTGGTGAAACATTGGAGGAGCGTAATGATAATAAAGTGCTGGATATTCTCACGCAGCAGCTTGAAGAATCTTTACCAGATGATGCAACAGCAGAGAATACCATTATCGCTTATGAACCTGTTTGGGCGATAGGCACCGGCAATACAGCGACTCCAGAAGATATTGCAAAAGTACATCATTTCATTCGTGATAAGGTGCGTTCTCGTTTTAGTGATGAAGGCAATAAGATACGTCTGCTTTATGGTGGGTCCGTAAAGCCATCCAATGCATTTGAGCTTTTAAGCATTCCTCATGTTAATGGTGCTTTGATAGGTGGAGCAAGCTTAAAAGCGATTGATTTTTTAACTATTTGCGATGTTTGTCGTAAACTATAGTAGAGAAATTTGAGTTTCCCCTTGGATTGTGTATTATTTATGTGTAAATAGCTATGAAAGAGTTATTTGAAGAGCAGGGTTTATGCAAACAGTACTTATAATTATTCATTTGTTGATTGTGATTACTTTGGTTGGTGTTATATTAATCCAACCTTCAGAAGGTGGTGGGCTAGGTGTGAGTAATAGCTCAGGGTTGATGAAAACTCGTGGATCTCGAAACCCTTTAACACGTTTGACTGCTATTTTAGCCTGTTGTTTTTTTGTTGTGTCTATTGGGCTTACCGTGGTGGGTAATATATCAAATTCTAGTTCTGATATTTTAAAGCGTATACCGGTTAATTCAGAGCAGAATTCTACCAATAAAGCCTCAGAATCAGTCCCATCATCAGATGGTGAGTCTTCCCCTTCTATTCTTGAACAGCTAGGAGGCAATTCGAATTCTCCGCAGGAACAGAAACAGTCCACAAATCCTGAAGCAGAAAGCCCAGTTCCACCGGTTCTTGAAAACACAGTTCCGGATAACAGTACGAAATAGTTTTTTAAGAAAATATAGACTTTTTAAAAGGTGATTTTTTCACCTTTTTTATTTTAGAAGAAAAATTGTTTCTTTTTGCATTTTTTGCTGGAAAAATCATTATAAATTGCTTATCACCATAAGCCCATGGCACGTTATGTTTTTATTACTGGTGGTGTGGTTTCTTCCCTTGGAAAAGGCATCGCAGCGGCGGCGTTAGCAGCGTTATTACAGGCTCGTGGCTACCGTGTACGTCTTCGAAAACTTGATCCTTATTTAAATGTTGATCCAGGTACGATGTCACCTTATCAACATGGTGAAGTATTTGTGACCGATGATGGTGCAGAAACGGATCTTGACCTTGGTCATTATGAGCGTTTTACTGGGCGGTCTGCAAATAGCCAAGATAATATCACAACAGGGCGTATTTATCGCAATATCATTGAACGAGAGCGGCGTGGTGATTATTTGGGGGCAACAGTTCAAGTTATTCCTCATGTTACGGATGAAATTAAGAGATTCATTACGATGGGAAATGAAGAGTTTGATTTTGTTTTGTGTGAGATAGGGGGAACGGTTGGTGATATTGAAGCAATGCCTTTTCTAGAAGCGATTCGTCAGCTTCGCAATGAGCTACCAAGACAAAGTGTCGTTTATGTCCATCTCACATTAATGCCTTATATACCTTCGGCAGGTGAATTAAAAACGAAACCAACACAACATTCTGTCAAAGAATTGCAAGCAATTGGTATTTCTCCTGATATTTTGCTTGTACGTGCAGATCGATCTATTCCAGAAACAGAACGGTGCAAATTATCACTTTTTTGTAATGTTCGCTCCAATGCAGTCATTCAGGCATTAGATATGCCAACAATTTATGATGTTCCTATGGCATATCATAAGGAGGGGTTGGACTCTGAAGTTCTTTGCGCTTTTGGAATCGATTCGGCACCTTCTCCTCAGATGGATCGTTGGGAAGATATTACGCATCGTATTCACCATCCTGAAGGAGAAGTTACGATTGCTGTTGTAGGAAAATATACGGGTTTAAAGGATGCTTATAAATCTCTTATTGAAGCGATTGCGCATGGTGGTTTAGCGAATAAAGTAAAAGTTAATATTGAGTGGATTGATTCGGAACTTTTTGAAAAAGAAGATTCTGTTTCAGCTTTGCAAAAAGCCCATGGAATTTTGGTTCCAGGTGCTTTTGGGGCACGAGGGGCAGAAGGAAAGATTCGAGCAATTCAATTTGCACGAGAGCGTAAAGTTCCATTTTTAGGGATTTGTTTTGGGATGCAATTAGCTTGTATAGAGGCTGCGCGCAATATTGCACAGATTAAGAATGCTTCATCAAGTGAGTTTTGCGAAACAGAAAATCCAATTGTAGGTTTAATGACAGAATGGCTTAAAGGAGACGTTCTTGAAAAACGTACAAGAAACGGTGATCTCGGCGGATCAATGCGTCTTGGTGCTTTTGCTGCTGAATTAAAAGAAGAGAGTCATATTGCTCAAATTTATGGGATGACCAAGATTGTCGAGCGACATCGTCATCGGTATGAGGTCAATATTGATTATAAGGATAAGTTAGAACAGTGTGGTTTGATTTTTTCTGGGATGTCTCCTGATGGTATTTTACCAGAAACTATAGAATATGCAGATCATCCATGGTTTATTGGTGTTCAATATCATCCAGAATTAAAATCCCGTCCTTTTGATCCACATCCGCTTTTTTCTTCTTTTATTGAAGCCGCTGTAGAACAAAGTCGATTGGTTTAATGCATAAATTGGGTTACTTTGCTTTTGAGGGATAAAATGACTAAACCAAATGCCCGTGTGAAAGTTAGAAATATTATTTTTTCAAATGAAATGCCTCTTTCATTAATTGCAGGGCCGTGTCAGATGGAAAGTCGCGATCATGCTTTTGAAATGGCTGGTCGTATTAAAACAATTACCGATCAGCTTGGTATCGGGTTTGTTTATAAATCGAGTTACGATAAAGCTAACCGAACTTCTTTAGGGGCGGCACGTGGTATTGGTCTTGAAAAAGCAATGGCTGTTTTTTCTGATTTAAAAAAGGAGTTTGATTGTCCCATATTAACTGATGTGCATACAGAAGAGCAATGTACAATTGTTTCTTCTACGGTTGATATTTTACAAATACCGGCTTTTTTATGTCGTCAAACAGATCTTTTGGTAGCAGCCGCCAAAACAGACTGTGTTATTAACATTAAAAAAGGTCAGTTTTTAGCGCCGTGGGACATGGAGAATGTTTTAAAAAAGGTTGTTTACAGTGGTAATCCCAATGTTATGCTTTGTGAGCGAGGCACATCATTTGGTTACAACCGACTTATTTCTGATATGCGTTCATTGCCTATTTTACGTTCATTTGGTGCTCCTGTTATTTTTGATGCAACGCATTCTGTTCAAGAACCTGGGGGGCAGGGTGCTTCATCTGGTGGACAGCGTCAATTTGTTGAAGTTTTAGCACGTGCGGCTGTTTCTGTTGGGGTAGCAGGTATTTTTTTAGAAACGCATCAAGATCCAGATAATGCACCTTCTGATGGACCCAACATGGTTAAACTTGATAATTTAAAAAGATTGCTTGAGACTTTAATGGAGTTTGATTATCTGTCAAAGAAGTTGAATTAAGAAGAGAAAAAATATTTTATTAATAGGGCATTAGAAATGAATCGAGACTTTTATTGGATAAGGAAACACATATGACTATAATTGTCGATATCATTGGACGTGAGGTTCTTGATAGCCGTGGTAATCCAACGGTAGAAGTTGATGTTCATTTGGAGAATGGAGCTTTTGGTCGTGCTCTGGTTCCATCGGGAGCTTCAACAGGAGCACACGAGGCTATAGAGCTTCGTGATGGTGGTTTGCGCTATCAAGGGAAAGGTGTTGAAAAAGCGATTGCTGCAGTTAATGGCGAAATTCTTGAAGAACTTGGTGGGCGGGATGCAACAAATCAAATCGCTATTGATCAAGCAATGATTGCTTTGGATGGAACGCCAAACAAAGCCCGTCTTGGTGCCAATGCACTTCTTGGTGTTTCATTAGCTGTTGCGAAAGCAGCTGCGGATTCATTAAATTTACCTTTGTATCGTTATATTGGTGGTACACAAGCGCATATTCTTCCAACCCCTATGATGAATATTATTAATGGTGGCGTTCATGCTGATAATTTGATTGATTTTCAGGAGTTTATGATTATTCCTATAGGAGCCCCTACTGTAAGAGAAGCTATCCGTTATGGCGCTGAGATTTTCCATGCATTGAAAAAGCGTTTAAAAGATGCGGGTTATAATACCAATGTTGGTGATGAAGGTGGTTTTGCACCTCAATTTAAAAGTGCTGATCAAGCAATTGATTTTATTATGGAATCTATTACAACATGTGGCTACAAACCAGGGGAACAAATTGCCATTGGTTTAGACTGTGCTTCAACCGAATTTTATAAAAATGGTTCGTATTTTTATAAAGGTGAGGGGAAATGCCGTGACATCCAAGAGCAGGTAGATTATTTAGCGCAGCTTGTGAAAAATTATCCTATTATTACAATTGAAGATGGAATGGCTGAGGATGATTGGGAAGGTTGGAAGTTACTCACTGACACAATTGGAGAAAAATGTCAGCTTGTTGGCGATGATTTGTTTGTAACGAATTCAGCACGTTTGCGTGATGGTATCAAAATGGGGGTAGGCAATTCTATTCTCATAAAAGTTAATCAAATTGGTACATTGAGTGAAACACTTGATGCTGTAGAAGTAGCACATAAAGCAGGTTATCGTGCCATTATATCTCATCGTTCAGGCGAAACAGAGGATTCTTTTATTGCAGATCTTGCTGTTGCAACGAATTGTGGACAAATTAAAACAGGTTCTCTTGCACGTTCGGATAGATTAGCAAAATACAATCAACTTATTCGTATTGAAGAAATGCTAGGGGCCCAAGCGCGTTATGCTGGTGATTTATATCGTGTATAGTTGTGAGCACAAAATATGAAAGTATAAGATCATTTAGACTATGAAATTGAGATTTCTTATCAAAGGCATATACGCAATAATTTTTAAGTGTTTAAATTTATAGGGATTAAGATGAGAGGTATAATTATTAGTCAAGATCAAGGAACTTATCTCGTTTCGGGTGATGATGGTAAACGTTATCAGTTTGCGACTTGGGATTGGATGGGAAAGAATCCGCCAAGGATCGGTTATACTGTTGATTTTGTCTGTGAGGGGGGTGTTGTCAGTTCTGTTTTTCCATTGTTGAGACCAGGTACAGAGAATTCAAAGATAATGTTCGCACTCCTTTGTTGGTGTTCAGGTATCTTTGGTGTTCATCGCTTTATGGTTGGTAAAGTTCGGACTGGTGCTTTAATGCTGATTCTATCTTTATCATTGTTTGGATTGATAATTACCGGTATTTGGGCAATTGTTGATTTTATACTCATTCTTGGTGGAAGATTTACGGATAAAGACGGGAATCAGATTACAGATTTTTAAAAATTTATAATAAAAAGAAAATAATTAAGTTTACTTTTTATTTTGATCAATATAGTAAGCTGCATAATGCAAGATTGTTGTACTCTATTTCTTTAATGTGAGATATTAAGAGAAATATGCACAGTTGAATAAAAGTATTGAAAAAGGCTGTGCTATTTTATGTGGGTAAAACAACGGCGTAAATCCACTAAGGTGTGTTTTGTATTGCTGCTTATAGCTGCAGAAAACATTAGCTCATTGGGGGGATCAAAACTATTTTAATTTCACGTTTATCACGGCTGCTACAAATTTTATTTACACCGTGAGGTTAATCAGCATATTATAAAAAGAAATAATCTCTTTATGAATAACACATGAGGAGAAGCTTTATAGGTGGTCGAGGATGAAAGGTAAGATTATTGGTCAGGATCAAGGAGATTATTTTGTTTCTGGGGCTGATGGTAAGCGTTATCAATTTACGAGTTGGGATTGGTTAGGAAAAAAACCACCAAAAGTGGGTGATACCGTTGATTTTGTATATGAAGATAATGTTGTTAAATCTGTTCTCCCTCTTTTGAGTAAATCGCAGTCAGAAAAATCAAGATTGGCGATAGCACTTGTTTGTTGGTTTTTTGGATGGTTGGGAATTCATCGCTTTATGGCTGGTAAAGTTGGAACGGGCATTGCAATGCTTCTTATAACGATAACAGGTATAGGGCTGTTAGTTACTATACCGTGGTCGTTTATCGATTTTATAGTTATTTTATCCGGATATTTTAGGGATGAAAATGGGGATAAAATTATAAATTGGTAGAAATTTTAGAATAATATAAAATGTAAAGAGCTAAGAATTTTCTTTACTTTTAATGTTGTCAATATATTAATTTAATAATGTAAATTATTTTAGTCTATGTCTTTAAATGTGAAATATTAAAGAAAATTATGAATATTTAAATAAAACTATTGAAAAAGACTGTACTATTTCATATGAAAAAAGCAAAGGTGCAAATCGAACAGCGTGCTTTGTATTACCACTTGTAATTGCGGGAATTTTAAGTTGTTGGGGGATTTTTAGCTTTTTAAATTGTCATATATCACGGTGAATACAGACTGTATTCATGCTGTGAGGTTTATTCAACATATTATCATATTAGAAGAAAAGCTTCTTTATGAATAACAATTTTATAGGTGGTGAAGATGAAAGGTAAGATTATTGGTCATGATCAAGGAGATTATTTCATTTCAGGGGCTGATGGTAAGCGCTATCAGTTTGCGAATTGGGATTGGTCAGGAAAAACGCCGCCGAAAGTTGGTGACGTCGTTGATTTTGTGTGTGAAGGGGATACCATTAAATCTATTTTCCCTATCTTGACTGAAGGTCAGTCACAGCAATCAAAAGTGACGTTAGCGGTCGTTTGTTTTTTTCTAGGTGGACTAGGAATTCATCGTTTTATGGTTGGTAAAGTTGGAACGGGCATTGCAATGCTTCTTATAAATATAATAAGTGTAATACTTATAATAAGTGTAATATTTATGCCGGTAGGGCTTATAGGAGTTTTTTTGATAATTACACCTTGGGTATTGATTGATTTTATAGTCATTTTAACAGGAAATTTTAAAGACAAAGATGGGTGTAAAATCACAAGTTAGTGGGATATCCAATATTTGTAATACAAAAAGTGGGGCATTCAGCTTACTTTGATTGTATTTAAGGGGGGGATAAATTGGTGATAACAAATTGTTTGAGTGTATAGATTTGGTAATGAGGTATTAATCAAAATCGTGCATAGTTGGGCAAAATATTAAAAAATTTGTGCTGTAAAGACTGTGCTATTTTATGTGGACAAAGCAGAAACGTCGATCAATCAAAGTGCGCTTTGTACTACCTCTTATGACGGTGGGAGTCTTAAGCTATTTCAGTTATCACATTTATCATGGTGAGTATGGATTGTATTCACGCAGTGAAGTTAATCAGCATATTAGCGAATTAGAAAAGGAGCTTCATAAAATAGAAGCTGAGCGGATATTCATGGAAAAGCGTATTTCTCTTTTACGCAATGGACATATAGAAAAAGATATGCTGGATGAGTATGTCCGAAAGAATTTGAACTTTTCTAAGCCAAATGAACTGACAATCTTAATACCTTGAAATGATACCAAAGGTAAATGAAAAATCGCTTAATTTAAACAACAATCAGCAATGATATTGTTTAAGCCGATTGATAAGGCTTGTAACTTTTGTTCGTAAAGGTTATTCCTAAATAATCATAAAAGGGAGTTTAATATGGCAGAACGACTTAAAAAAAATTCTGCGTCGGTGGCGCGCACTGCATTATCAAGCACCACAAAGAAAGCACCAATAGCAGACTTTACAAAAGAAGAAGAAATTGATGCTTATCGTGAAATGCTTTTAATTCGCCGTTTTGAAGAAAAAGCAGGACAACTTTATGGTATGGGGCTTATTGGGGGATTTTGTCACCTTTATATTGGTCAGGAAGCCGTTGTTATAGGAACATTGAAAGCGGCAAAAGAAGGTGATCAGGTTATTACGTCTTACCGTGATCATGGTCATATGTTAGCCGTTGGGATGAGCCCACGTGGTGTCATGGCAGAATTAACGGGACGTCAAGGTGGCTTTTCCAAAGGGAAAGGTGGCTCGATGCATATGTTCTCTAAAGAAAAGAACTTTTATGGAGGACATGGTATTGTTGGTGCGCAGGTTCCAATTGGTTCAGGTTTGGCATTTTCGAATCAGTACCTTGGTAAAGATAATGTGACATTGGTTTATTTTGGTGATGGTGCCGCAAATCAGGGGCAGGTTTACGAAAGTTTTAATATGGCTTCACTTTGGAAGCTTCCTGTTGTTTATATTATTGAAAATAATCAGTATGCTATGGGAACGTCAGTTTCACGTGCATCTGCAGAAACTGATTTTTCCCGACGTGGTCTTTCTTTTGAAATTCCAGGTATTGTTGTTGACGGTATGGATGTTCGATCAGTAAAAGGAGCTGCTGATGAAGCGATTTCTTGGGCACGCTCAGGTAAAGGACCGATCATTCTTGATATGCAGACCTATCGCTATCGTGGTCATTCCATGTCTGATCCAGCAAAATATCGTTCAAAGGAAGAAGTCCAAAAAATAAAAGAGGAACACGATCCGATTGATCAAGTAAAAAGTCGGATTCTTAAGAAAAATTGGGCGAACGAAGATGATTTAAAGTCTATTGAGAAAGAGGTTCGTGCAATTGTTGCTGATGCGGCAGATTTTGCACAAAGTGATCAAGAGCCAGATGCTTCTGAGCTCTATACTGATATTTTAGTTTGATGCGAGGGAAGCAAGTATGTCTATTGATATTTTGATGCCGGCGCTTTCACCAACTATGGAAGAAGGTAAACTGTCTAAATGGCTCAAGAGAGAAGGTGATAAGGTTAGCTCTGGCGATGTTATTGCTGAAATTGAAACGGATAAGGCTACAATGGAAGTAGAGGCCGTTGATGAAGGTACTCTTGGTAAAATTTTTGTGCCTGAAGGTTCTGAAGGCGTAAAGGTCAACACTGTTATTGCGATTTTGTTAGAAGAAGGTGAGCGTGCTGAGGATATTTCGCAACCTACGGATACAGCACAAAAACCTAAGGAATCTCCTCTTTCTCTGCCTTCGTCAGTTCCGCAGGTTCCTACTTTTGATACGTCTCCTGATTTTGATATTCCAGCGGGAACACAAATGGTTACAATGACAGTTCGTGAAGCGCTTAATCAGGCTTTGGCTGAAGAAATGCGGCGTGATGAAAAAGTTTTTCTCATGGGGGAAGAAGTCGCGCAATATCAAGGTGCCTATAAGGTTAGTCAGGGTTTATTGGAAGAATTCGGAGAGCGCCGAGTTATTGATACCCCAATTACAGAGCACGGCTTTGCTGGGTTGGCTGTTGGGGCTGCTTTTGGAGGGTTACGTCCCATTGTTGAGTTTATGACCTTTAATTTTGCGATGCAGGCGATGGATCAAATTATTAACTCAGCAGCAAAAACACGTTATATGTCTGGTGGACAAATGACCGCTCCTATGGTTTTCCGAGGTCCCAATGGTGCGGCTGCCCGTGTTGGTGCTCAACATTCTCAATGCTACGCTGCATGGTACAGTCATGTACCAGGTTTGAAAGTTGTCATGCCTTATAGTGCTGCAGATGCAAAAGGTTTGCTGAAAGCTGCTATTCGTGATGATAATCCTGTTATTTTTCTTGAAAATGAGATTTTGTATGGGCATCAATTTGATGTCCCTCAACTGGATGATTTTGTTTTGCCTATTGGTAAGGCGCGTATTCATAAGTCTGGACAAGATGTGACGATTGTCGCGTGTGGAATTGGAATGCATTATGCCGTTCAAGCGTTGCCGGAAATTGAACAGCTTGGTATTGATGTTGAATTGATTGATTTACGAACCATTCGCCCGATGGATCTTCCAACAATTCTTTCTTCGGTTAAAAAAACAGGTCGTTTGGTAACAATTGAAGAGGGATTTCCTCAGTCATCCGTGGGAACTGAAATAGCAACGCGTGTTATGCAGCAGGCTTTTGACTATCTTGATGCGCCAATTGCTACGATTTCTGGCAAAGATGTTCCGATGCCTTATGCCGCTAATCTTGAGAAGTTGGCTTTGCCTAATATTGCTGAAATTATTGAGGCCGTTAAGGCTGTGACATACAGAGCATAACGGAGGAAAGCATAATGCCCATTAAAATTACAATGCCAGCGCTTTCCCCTACGATGGAAGAGGGAAATTTAACAAAATGGAATATTAAGGAGGGAGATAAAGTTTTCTCTGGTGATGTTATTGCTGAAATTGAGACGGATAAAGCGACAATGGAAGTCGAAGCCGTTGATGAAGGTAGGGTTGCCAAAATTGTTGTTCCTGCTGGAACACAAGGCGTTAAAGTAAATGCTTTAATTGTTGTTTTAGCAGAAGAAGGTGAAGATTTAGCTGAAGCTGCAAAAGTTTCAGAAGAAATCTCTTCTTCTACAAGACAAGAACCAGAGGACGTAAAACAGACAGATTCTCTGAAACAGACGGACTCAAAGGGTACAAAAATGTCTCATGAATCATCAGCTCAGCAATTAATGCAGCAAGATAAAAAGGAAGCGCGTCTTTTTGCCTCTCCCTTAGCGCGGCGATTAGCATCTCAGGAAGGTCTTGATTTATCCCTTATTTTTGGAAGTGGTCCGCATGGGCGTATTATCAAGCGCGATGTAGAAAAAGCTGTAAGTAGTGATATTTCTAAAGTGTCTTATTCATCACAAATAGGGGAGCTAGTAGCTACAGGTGCTTCTGACAAACAGATACTGAAACTCTTTAAAGAGGATGAATATACCTTCGCACCCCATAATAATATGCGTAAAACAATCGCAACACGTTTGATGGAATCAAAACAGAGAGTTCCACATTTCTATGTAACGGTAGATTGTGAACTTGATGCGCTATTAGCACTGCGTACACAACTGAATGCTGCTGCACCAATGATTAAGGGGCAGGAAGAAACTCAGCCTACTTATAAGCTTTCTGTTAATGATATGGTGATCAAAGCTGTCGCACTTTCTTTGAAAACTGTTCCTGATGCGAATGTCTCTTGGCTTGAAGGCGGAATGCTTCATCATAAACATTGTGATGTTGGGGTTGCTGTTTCTATTCCCAATGGATTAATTACGCCGATTATTCGCCATGCAGAGGAAAAGCCGTTATCCCTTATTTCCAAAGAGATGAAGGATTTTTCAAAGCGTGCGCGTGAGGGCAAGTTAAAAATGGAAGAATATCAGGGTGGAACAACAGCTGTATCAAATATGGGGATGTATGGTATAAAAAGTTTTTCGGCTATCCTTAATCCACCGCATGCGACGATTTTTGCGATTGGTGCAGGGGAAGAACGCGCCGTTGTTAAAAATGGTACATTAGTTGTTGCGACAGTTATGTCAGTTACAATTTCTGCGGATCATCGTGCTGTCGATGGTGCTTTAGCCGCAGAGCTCGCGCGGACTTTTAAGAAGATAATTGAAAATCCATTAGCAATGTTAGTTTGAACTGTTTAACAGTTCTTCACGTAAGTTGTGAGAGAGTGTGTTAAGAGAATAAAAACAAATTTAAGAGTTTGAAGAGCAATGTTATTGCTATTTCTGGTTTGGGTAAAGCATTTACGTGAAGCTTAAAGCAAAAGACATAAGATAATTCTGTGATGTTGTTTTGCAGTCTTAAGTTCAAAAAATGCATATCCGTTTTATATATATCCATGGAGGAATTACTGTGGCAAATCTTTATGATGTAATTGTGATTGGATCAGGTCCAGGCGGATATGTAACCGCAATTCGTGCAGCACAATGTGGTTTTAAGACTGCGATTGTTGAACGTGAACATTTGGGAGGGATCTGTTTAAATTGGGGATGTATTCCAACAAAGGCCCTTCTACGTTCAGCGGAAATGAAACATTTTGCTGAACATGCAAAAAATTATGGATTAAAAATTAATGGTTCAATTGAGGCAAACATCAAAGATGTTGTGGCACGTTCACGCGGTGTTTCAGCACGTTTAAATGCTGGCGTTGATTTTTTAATGAAAAAAAACAAAATTGATATTATCTGGGGTGAAGCAAAGCTTACCAAAGAAGCGAAGGGAAGCCATCCTGCGGAAATTATGGTTTCTTCATCCTCAAAACCGATTATGCAACCGCAAAATCCAGTCCCTAAAGGGACGTTAGGGGAGGGAACTTATCAAGCAAAGTATATCATTATTGCAACGGGCGCACGTCCTCGTGTCCTTCCTGGTATTGAGCCAGATGGAAAACTCATTTGGACTTATTTTGAAGCTATGATACCGCCAGCAATGCCAAAATCGCTTTTGGTTATAGGGTCTGGGGCTATTGGCATTGAATTTGCCTCTTTTTATCGTGATATGGGAGCTGAGGTAACTGTTGTTGAAATGATGCCCCACATCATGCCTGCTGAAGATATTGAAATTTCAACGTTTGCCTGTAAACAGTTAGAGAAAAAAGGTTTACGCATTCTTCGTCAAGCAAAAGTAACAAAGGTTGAAAAATCTTCTGATTCTGTGACTGTACATATTGATGTTCAAGGTAAAATAGAGTCAATGACTGTTGACCGATTGATTTCCGCTGTTGGGGTGCAAGGTAATATTGAGAATCTTGGTTTAGAAGCTTTGGGAATAAAAACCGATCGCGGGTGCATTGTAACCGATGAATGGAGTTGGACGGGGGTGGAAGGCATTTATGCTATTGGTGATGTAGCAGGTCCTCCTATGTTGGCACATAAAGCAGAAGAAGAAGGTGTGATATGTATTGAGCATCTTGCAGGTTTAAAGAATGCTCATCCGCTTGATAAAAGAAAAATTCCAGGGTGTACATATTGTACACCACAGGTTGCCTCTGTAGGGCTTTCAGAAGCTACAGCAAAAGAAGCAGGTTATGATATACGTATTGGTCGTTATTCTTTTGCTGCGAATGGCAAGGCGATTGCTTTGGGTGAAGATCAGGGGTTAGTAAAAACGATTTTTGATAAAAAAACAGGACAGCTTCTTGGGGCCCATATGGTAGGGGCTGAGGTAACAGAATTGATACAGGGTTTTGTTATTGCCATGAATCTTGAAACAACAGAAGAAGAATTAATGCATACTGTCTTTCCACATCCGACTTTATCGGAAATGATGAAAGAAAGTGTATTGGATGCTTATGGTCAAGTTTTAAACGCTTGATGACTGGATTGTGTGAAAGATTTTATATTTTTGATTGTTACTTCGTATTTATAAGGCAAAGGCTTAAATGGTTACGGTTGTTGATAGAGTTACAAATAGACGTTTGCGTCATCCTGAAAAGGCACATCGTCCTGATACAAGCGTTCAAAAAAAGCCAGATTGGATTCGTGTAAAAGCGCCAACATCACCAATTTATAAGGAAACACATGGTATTGTACGTACGCATAAGTTAGTGACTGTATGTGAAGAAGCTGGTTGCCCTAATATTGGCGAATGTTGGAGCCAGCGGCATGCTAGCTTTATGATTTTAGGTGAAATATGTACGCGTGCTTGTGCTTTTTGTAACGTTGCAACAGGTATTCCACTTGCCGTTGATGATAATGAGCCAGAACGCGTAGCCGATGCTGTTGCACGGATGGAATTAAAACATGTTGTCATTACATCTGTTGATCGTGATGATCTTGCTGATGGTGGTGCTGAGCATTTTGCAAAAGTTATTTATGCGATTCGTCAAAAAACTCCTAAAACAACAATTGAAGTTCTGACACCTGATTTTCGTCATAAGGATGGCGCTTTAGAAGTTGTTGTTGCTGCTAAGCCTGATGTTTTTAATCATAACTTAGAAACAGTTCCTTCTAAATATTTGAAGGTTCGTCCAGGGGCACGTTATTTTCATTCAATTCGTTTATTACAACGCGTTAAAGAACTTGATCCAACAATTTTTACAAAATCGGGAATTATGGTTGGACTTGGGGAGGAGCGAAATGAAATTTTGCAATTGATGGATGATTTGCGCTCTGCTGATGTTGACTTTATGACGATTGGACAATATTTGCAGCCTACACGAAAACATCATCCAGTTGTTCGTTTTGTGCCTCCTGAAGAATTTGAGTCTTTTGCCAAGATTGGTAAAGTAAAAGGATTTTTACATATGGCCTCCAATCCTCTGACGCGTTCATCTCATCATGCTGGAGATGATTTTGCTATTTTGCAAAAAGCGCGTGATGAAAAATTTTCCTTACAGAGATAAATATGCCGATTTTTACAATACATCGGCAGATCACCCATAGTGCCAGTGAAATGTTTGAGCTGGTTTCAGATATTGAGCGTTATCCTGAATTTTTACCAATGTGTGAGTCTTTGATAGTACGTTCTCGAAAAGAGTATGGGAAAAAAATGTTGCTTCTTGCGGATATGACCGTTGGCTATAAGATTATCCGTGAAACTTTTACGACTCAAGTATTTCTTCAGCCGGAAAAAAATCTTATAGAAGTTAAATATATTGATGGTCCATTCAAATATCTTGAAAATCGTTGGTCCTTTCATGATATTGAAAATACCAATGCATGTAATGTAGAGTTTTTTATTGATTATGAATTTAAAAGTAAAACGCTTGGATTAGTGATGGGCTCAATGTTTGATATTGCGTTTCGTAAATTCACCGACGCTTTTGAGAAGCGTGCGCATCAGATTTATGGCTCTACGATAACATAGTCTATTCTGTTATTTTTTAACAATACGTATTGCTTATAACAGCGTGAAGGTGAAAACTGGTTTTCATCTTTACTATTTGTTTTAATTCATCTTTTTCAGCTTTGAAAAGCATATTAAAGGAATATCATTTTAAATGATGAAGATGATGCACAGCTTTACGCTTTTGTTTCTCTTTTTTAATAGAGGCATATCCAAACAAAACGCCCAAATAGGACATGCTTGCGTCATACCCATTTCATAATAAATAGTAGAGATACTCGTAAAAGTATATAAATCAACATCTTTACACTTATGAAAAAGTCAGCCTGCACCATTGATTTGCCATCTCTCAAGATGTTGCGCGAGCTCTTAGCATTTGAGAGAGGTACAAGTATCCCTTTCTTTAATTATTTTATTTATACAGTTTTTTTCTTGTGGCGTGCAAGTAAATAAATTTGATTGATTCAACTTAAAGTTGTGGCACAATAAATCATTTTTTCAAGATGTTGACGATTATAGACTCAATGTGGAATAGAGAGCTTTGAAATTAGTATGGGGAATTCAGTGAAGCAATTCCAGAATCATTTTAAAAACATTTTCAACAGTTGCATGGCGGATAGCATTGCGGTTAAGATGACCAAAGTGCATTTCTTTGTGCAGAGTTTTATGATTTTTGTAAGCAACTGCGCAGTGCACAAGTCCTACAGGTTTATCAAGACTTGCTCCTCCTGGACCAGCAATTCCTGTTACAGAGACTGCAATGTCAGCTTGTGAATGTTTTAATCCACCCTCAGCCATTGCAAGAGCAACTTCTTTTGAAACGGCGCCATAGGTTCTTATAAGTTCAGCACAAACGCCAACAAGGCGTGTTTTAGATTCATTTGAATAAACAACAAATCCACAATCGAGAACATCTGACGAGCCTGCAATATTTGTGAGGCTTGCAGCAATGAGTCCTCCTGTACAAGACTCTACAGTTGTTAACAGCAAACCTTTTTGGCGAAAGATATTAAGGACTTCATGTGCTTGTTTTTCACAAAGATATGTCATTGGGGAAGTTCTCCTGAATAAAGAACGCTCGCTGTTGCAAGAGCAGCAATTCCTTCACCGCGACCAATAAATCCAAGCCTTTCATTTGTTGTTGCTTTGATAGAGATTCGATCAGGTGTTATTGAAAGTATTGTCATAAGCTTTTCTGTCATGGCATGACGATAGGGACCAATTTTAGGATTTTCAGCAATAATTGTGATATCAACATTGGCGATACGACCACTTGCTTGTTTTAGAATATCAAGAGCATGACGGAGAAAAATTTCTGATGATGCATTTTTCCATTGAGGATCAGAGGGAGGGAAATGTGTGCCAATATCTCCAGCACCTCGCGTAGCGAGCAGGGCATCTGTTAGCGCATGAAGAGCAACATCCGCATCGGAGTGTCCATTCAATTTTTTATGAAAAGGAATTTTTATACCACATAAAATAAGAAAATCACCATCCTCGAAAGAGTGAACATCATAACCATTGCCGGTGCGGATATCAGGAAATATTTGCATTTTCTTTTGGAGATATAAATGTGCAGTATTAAAATCTTCATGCCATGTAATTTTTATGTTGTTAGGATCCCCAGGAACGGTACGCATAGGAATTCCAAACCATTCGGCAATCGCAGAATCGTCAGTGAATTCTTTTTTGCAAGCTTGTTTTGCTTGTTTATGGGCCGCTAAGATATGTTCAAAGGGAAAACACTGTGGAGTTTGTGCACTATAAAGATGGGTACGGGGAATTGTTTCTAAAACATGCTGATTATTTATACGTTTAAGGGTATCAGAGATGGGCAGAACAGGAAGAACACCTTCTTGAGGTGTGATCGTGTTGTGAATGTTATCAAGAAGCTTGTTTTCGATAAAGGGGCGTGCACCATCATGAATATGCACATATTGGGGATTGAATTTTTTGAGTGCCTGAAGTCCATGTAAGGTAGAGATTTGACGTGTCCTGCCTCCTTCAACGATAATAAGGCGCTCTTTAAAATCGCCGATAGCTTGTTCACAGATTTGACGATCTTCTGGATGAATAACAAGGATAATTGTTGTGATAGCTGGATGCTGCAAAAAACAATGCACGGTATGATAAATAATCGGCTTTTGTCCTAGAAGCCGATATTGTTTTGGAATTTTATGGGGAGACCCTGCTCTTTCACCGCGTCCAGCAGCTAATATTATTGCTGCAATAGAAATACTTAATCTCCTCGTGTTATAATCTTAGTTTGCTTTTTTGTCATTAATTTTAAAATGATTTTGAAAGGATGGTTGTTGTAGATCAGCAAGGGATATCACGGATAACACCTCAAAAAAAGCATTTAATGCTTTTTGAAGTGCGGTATTTAAACCACAAAAATCAATCAAGGGGCAAGTCGGTTCTGCAGTATCGAAACATTCTGCGAGGGAAAAGTTGTCTTCTGTTACTTTCACAACATCAGCGACTGAAATCTCTGCTGCGGGTTTCGCCAACCTAACTCCACCATTGCGTCCACGCACTGTTTGTATAAAACCTGCTTGAACAAGCAGCTGAAGGATTTTAAATAAAAAAAGTTCTGAAACGGCATATGCTTTAGCAATTTCTGGAACACGACTGAGAGTTCCCTGATTATCTGCACAATACATGAGCATTCGAAGAGCATAATTTGTTTGTTTTGTTAATCGCATCTCATTTCCTTCGTAAAGTATCGTCGAACACAGTTTATTTTAAGATATTTTGCAAAATGTAGAAGTTCTTTCTCATTGACTATATTTGCCCTATTTTAAATGTAGTATTAGTATTGTCAATTTTTGCTACAAAAGGTTATATGAGAATAATGGGATAAGGGTATGTAAGCTCATGACGAATATAACATCTGTAACGAATCTTCAAGACATAGATAAAAATACTTATAACGATGAGTTGTATCGTTTAAGTAAGGTATATATTTTTTTAGGGATTACAATTATTGTATTGGCGTTACTTACGGCCTCTGTTTCATTTATTATTCTTATTGGATTAACCCCTGTTGTTCCCAGTAGAACAGTAACCCTTATTCTTATAGGGATTAATAGTTTTTGGGTTTTAGGGCTTATTGTCATCGTTTTTTATGAGATGATTCCGATTATTCGTGCTTGGCGTTCAAGGCGTGCAGGATCGCGTCTTCATGTGCGCCTTATTTCATTGTTTGCACTTGTTGCGACAATGCCGGCTGTTGCTGTAGCTCTTGTATCGGGTCCAGCACTAAATTTGGGACTTGATCGATGGTTTGATACAACAACGCGGCAAATTGTGGGCTCTTCTATTGATTTAGCAAATGCTTATGCAGATGAAATGCTTCAAAATTTAAAAAATTTATCCTACGCGATGGCATTTGCACTTGATAACAAAAAACTCTTAGAACGTAATCCGGCTGAATATAGGATGCAATTGACGCGTCATGCTATAGGACGCAATTTGCGTGGCGCATTTTTGTTAAGTTCTAGCGGAGCTATTTTTATATCGAGTGCTCTTGGTGATGAAGATAAACTGCCAATTCCTCCTTCCAATCTTATTGAACGTGCAACCAGTGCGAGGCCTTTTTCTTTTCAACCAGGCGTGCATGATTATTTTGGTATTATTTTAAAATTTACCAACATTCCAAACACATTTTTATATTTGGTGCGTGACGTTGATAAAGGTGTTTTATCTGCTTTGCGTTTAACAGAAGTCAATACAGATCGTTATCGTGATTTAAATGAAAATCGCCTGCTGACGCAAATTGCATTTGGTATGCTTTATTTATGTCTTTTTTTTAGTTTATTCCTATCGGCTATTTGGGCTGCTATTGCTGTCGCTGATCGCTTAGTACGTCCTATTCGTCTTCTCATTAGTGCTGCTGATGATGTTGCTACTGGAAATATGGAAATTTTTGTGCCAGTACGCGCGAAGGACGGAGATATTGGGCAATTATCCAAGACTTTTAATTACATGGTCAGTGAATTGAAAAGTCGGCGCAATGAGTTGATTGCAGTACGTGATCAAATTGATGAGAGACGGCGTTTTTCTGAAGCAGTGTTATCGGGTGTAACAGCAGGAGTAGCGGGTATAGATGATAATGGTGATATTACAATTATTAATCGATCTATTGAAGCGATGTTTGATATTCGCTCTGAACACGTTGTTGGACAAAGTCTTTTATCTTTAAGTGCTGAAATTTGGCAGGTTTTTCAGTTTGCACGTTCATTGGATCGTAAAAATCATCGTGAGCAGGTTACTTTAAACGTTGCAGGAAAAGAGCGTGTCTGTAATGTCCAAGTTACGATGGAAGAGGATGATGGACAGGGGCAATCTTGGGTCCTAACAATTGATGATATTACAGACCTTGTTGCAGCACAACGTACAGCGGCGTGGGCGGATATTGCACGGCGTATTGCACACGAAATAAAAAATCCTCTCACACCCATTCAGTTATCCGCTGAACGCATTCGTAAACGTTATAACAAAGTTATTACACAAGATAGAGAGGTCTTTGAGCGGTGTATTGAGACAATTATTCGACAGGTTGGAGATATTGGGCGTATGGTTGATGAGTTTTCCTCTTTTGCACGTATGCCCAAACCACAAATGCATATTTTAGATATACGAGAATTGTTGCGCGAAGCATGTTTCTTGATAGAAGTGACACGACATGATATTCATTTTGAGCAAGATTTAGGAAGTCTACCACTTATGGGTGCATTTGATAACCGTCTCATTGTACAAGCTTTTTGCAATGTGATCAAAAATGCGAGCGAATCCATAGATTCAGTTATGCGAGAGGAAAATATTCACGGTCATATTCTTATCCGTTCTTATCGTCAAGAGGAATGGGTGGTTGTGGATGTTGTTGATAATGGGAAAGGACTTCCTAAAGAGCAAAGACAAAAGTTATTAGAGCCCTATATAACAACGCGGGAAAAAGGAACAGGGCTCGGGTTAGCCATTGTGCGCAAAGTTATTGAAGATCACGGTGGTTCCATGGAGCTTCATGATGCACCGGAGAGTTTTTATGAAGGTCGTGGTGCGATGATTCGTTTGATGTTTCCGGCGGATGGGGGTAAGCAGGGTAGTATTATACAAGCCATAAATCATAAGATAGGGGAATAGTATGGTATCAGATATCTTGATTGTTGATGATGAAGCAGATATTCGTGAGCTTGTTGCTGGTATTTTAGATGATGAAGGTTATGAAACGCGTGTTGCTTGTAACTCTGATGAAGCATTGGCTCAAATTAGTGAGCGTATTCCAAAGCTCATTTTTTTGGATATTTGGCTACAGGGTAGTCGTCTTGATGGTTTAGCACTGCTTGATGAAATTAAAACGCAATATCCGGCTCTTCCGGTCGTTATGATCTCTGGTCATGGTAATATTGAGACGGCTGTTTCCGCTATAAAGCGAGGGGCATATGATTTCATTGAAAAACCTTTTAAAGCTGATAGACTTGTATTGGTTGCAGAGAGAACACTTGAAAACTCAAATTTAAAACGTGAGCTTTTAGAATTGCGAAAGCGTTCGAACGAGACATTAGAGTTGCTCGGAAAATCGACAGTTGTAAAAAATTTGCGTCAAATCATAGAAAAAGTAGCACCAACCAATAGTCGCGTCATGATAACAGGTCCTTCAGGGGCAGGAAAAGAGACTGTTGCACGAACTATTCATGCGCTCTCAACGCGTTCGAATGGGCCATTTGTTACAATAAATGCTGCAACGATTACTCCGGAAAGAATGGAAATAGAGCTGTTTGGTAGTGAAATGGAAGGAAGAGAGCGCAAGATCGGTGCCTTAGAGGAAGCTCATGGCGGTATATTATATCTTGATGAAATTGCTGACATGCCACGTGAGACTCAAGGTAAGATTCTTCGGGTGTTAACGGGGCAGACATTTGAAAGAGTTGGCGGCACAAAACGTGTTAAGGTGGATGTCCGTATTATTTCTTCGACAGCGCAAAATCTTGAAAACCTCATTTCCGATGGGCGCTTTAGAGAAGATCTTTTCCACCGTCTTTCCGTTGTTCCTATTGCTGTTCCGCCCCTTTCAGCGCGTCGTGAAGATATTCCAGAACTTGTACATCATTTTGTAAAAACAATATCACAGCAGGTTGGGATTAAACCGCGTGCAATCAGTGATGATGTGATTGCTATTTTGCAAACGCATGCTTGGCCGGGTAATGTGCGGCAATTACGTAATAATATTGAGCGTCTTCTTATTCTTGTGCGGGATGGTGATGGTCCTATAACAGCGGACTTTCTTCCCAGTGAAGTAAGTGATTCTTTGCCACGTCTTCAAATGGATTCAGATGAAAGTATAATGGATTTGCCGTTACGTGAAGCACGAGAATTGTTTGAAAAGAGATATTTAGTGGCACAGATTGGGCGTTTGGGTGGAAATATATCACGTACTGCTGAATTTATAGGCATGGAGCGTTCAGCTTTGCACCGTAAACTTAAAGCGCTTGGAGTTTCTTAAAGCGATGCGTGTTATTATTTGCGGAGCAGGACAGGTTGGTTATGGGATAGCAGAGCGTCTTGCTGCTGAAAATCATGATGTTACTGTTATTGATATTGAAACGAGATTAATTGAAAAGATTCGCGATACATTGGATGTGAGAGGTTTTGTTGGTCACGGTTCACGTCCTGAAGTTCTTTTGGCTGCAGATGCAGATAAAGCCGATATGTTGATTGCTGTCACTTTGTTTGATGAAGTCAATATGGTAGCTTGTCAAGTAGCACATTCATTATTTAATGTGCCCACAAAAATTGCTCGTATTCGTTCACAATCTTATTTAGAACCACGTTATAAGACGCTTTTTTCCAGAGAGAATATTCCCATTGATGTGGTTATTTCGCCAGAAGTTGAAGTTGGGGAAATGGTTTTGCGCCGTATTGCCTTACCTGGTGCGATAGATGTCCTTTATTTTTGTAATGATGATATTGTTGCGCTAGCCTTGGAATGTATGGAAGATTGTCCAGTTATTAATACACCTTTGCGTCAATTAACAGAGCTTTTTCCAGATCTTCATACGACGGTTACCGCTATTAAACGTGGTACGGAATTATTGGTTGCACATTCAGAAACGCAATTACGCGTTGGTGATATAACCTATCTTGTTGTTGCTCGTGATCAAATGCGCCGTGCTGTTGGGCTTTTTGGTCATAAAGAACAAGATGCCCACCGCATGATTATTGCAGGAGGCGGTCACATTGGCCTTTATGTTGCACAGGCTATTGAAAAGCGTTTCCATAAATTAAAATTGAAGATTATAGAATCGCATAGAGAAAGAGCTCTCACGATTGCTGATCAGCTTGAAAAAACAACAGTTTTATACGGTAACGTGTTAGATCCAGTGATTCTTCAAGATGCGGGAATTGATCAGTCCGATTTAATGATTACATTGACCAATCAAGATCAGGTTAATCTCTTAAGCGCTATTATTGCTAAAAGATTGGGCTGCAAAGCCAATATGGTATTGATTAATAATGTTGCCTATCAAGAATTTAGTCGTGCTGTTGGTGTGGATGCATATCTTAATCCCCATAGCGTTACAATATCGAGAATTTTGCAACAAATGCGCCGTGGACGTATTCGTTCTGTTCATTCAGTTTTTAATGGCCGAGCAGAAATTATTGAAGCTGAAGTGATGCAAACATCTTCATTGGTTGGTAAGTCATTATCAGAGCTCAATTTATCAGATGGTTTGAGAATTGGTGCAATTTATCGCAATAAGACAATAATACAGCTTTCGGCAGATACGCGCATTTTGTCTGGTGATAGAATAGTGATTTTTGCTCTTGCTGATAGGGTTCGTGATGTTGAACAACTCTTTCGCGTAAGTTTAGAATATTTTTGATATATTATCTATGGATATTTGTACTTTTTGGTATAGTGGACAATTAAGATTGGTGGATAGGCTTTGTTTGTCCTCAATGGTTAAAACTGGACAGCGCGTTAAGCTTTTTAGTTATGATAAAAAAATAGATAATCTTCCTGCCGGTGTTGAGTTGCATGAAGCCGAATCAATTTTACCACGCTCAGCAATTTATCGCCTTGACCCCGATTTTTCTGATGATAAACTAGGGTGTACAATTGTTCAGTTTTCGGATTTTTTTCGTGTTATGCTGATGAAATATCAACAAGGTGTTTGGTTAGATACAGATGTTTACCTTGTTAAACAATTTCATCCAGATGCGGATAAGGTTTGGTTGGCAAGAGAAAATAATACAAGAGTAGGCGTTTCTGCACTTTATTTTCCGCCTAATAACCCTATTATAAAAGTATTTGAAGATTATTGGGCAGGCACAGAAATTATTCCTCATTGGCTTGGGTTTAAGCGTCGTGTTTGGAGACCGTTCTGGTTAAAGAGGAAAAAATGCCGATTTTGCCGGGAAGTCTTGGCGTTACGATATTTGGCAATGATGGTATTTCGCGATTAGCAAAACGATATGGTTTTTTTCATGAAGCAAAGGAAAAGGAAACTTTTTATTATTGGACTGGGCGAAAAGCTGAACGTATTTTGAACCAGCTTTTGGCGTAAAGCCGCTTACAGATTCACGCTTGATAGGCTTTCATATTCACAGAAAGACAAAGACCACGAAAAGACCTCAGGAAGGAAGTTTTTACCATTGGGCGGTATCTCGCATTCCTGATGTTCATCATTTGTTTAAGTAGAGTTATTATTGCTATTTTAACTATTGGGATTTTAATCTATCTTAAACAGCTCTTGATTGTAGCTTGCGCAAGAGAGTAATGTTAACGTATGGATAAAAACATTGAATGTGTAAAGAGCGGTTGTTATATGAACGGAAAGTAAAAATATGAGTGATCCAATGAAAACAGCATTAAGCCTTGTTCCTATGGTTATTGAACAAACCAATCGTGGTGAACGGGCCTATGATATTTTTTCCCGTCTTTTAAAGGAGCGGATTATTTTTATTAATGGTCCTGTCGAAGATGGTATGGCAATGCTTGTTTGTGCACAATTGCTTTTCTTGGAAGCGGAAAATCCTAAAAAAGAAATTAGTCTTTATATTAATTCTCCAGGTGGTGTCGTAACATCTGGTATGGCTATTTATGATACTATGCAGTTTATTCGCCCTCCTGTTTCTACGCTTTGCATGGGGCAGGCGGCATCTATGGGGTCTTTATTGTTAACAGCTGGAGCAAAAGGTCATCGTTTTACATTGCCAAACGCACGTATTATGGTGCATCAACCATCTGGTGGTTTTCAAGGTCAAGCTTCAGATATTGAGCGACATGCGCAAGACATTATAAAGATGAAACGGCGTTTAAATGAAATTTATGTTCAACATACAGGTCAAGATTATGAGATTATTGAGAGAACTCTCGATCGTGATCATTTTATGACAGCAGAAGAAGCCAAAGCGTTTGGCTTAGTTGATGATGTTATACAATATCGTGCAGAAACTGAAAAAGAAGAAAAAGATTAAGAATTTTTATAGAAAAAACAGCTACTTTAAATCACAGAGTTTTATAAAAAATATCGCAAAATAAGAGAAACACCTAAAAATATTGAGACATGCATGGTTTTCTATATGTCTTTTAGTTTTCATGATGAAAAGCTTCCTTTGAAAAGGCAAAGTATTCATATATCGTGGTGAAAGGAAAGAAAAATGAGCAAAATTAGCAATAGCGGGAACGAATCAAAAAATACTCTCTATTGCTCGTTCTGCGGCAAGAGTCAGCATGAGGTGCGTAAGCTCATTGCGGGGCCTACTGTATTTATCTGTGATGAATGTGTAGAGCTTTGCATGGATATTATTCGGGAAGAAAATAAGTCTTCTGGGGTTAAGGTGCGTGATGGTGTTCCTACGCCACAGGAAATTATAACAGTTCTTGATGATTATGTTATTGGTCAGCAGCATGCAAAGCGTGTTCTTTCTGTTGCTGTTCATAATCATTATAAACGGTTGGCGCATCAGTCTAAAAGCAATGATATTGAGTTGGCTAAATCAAATATTCTTCTTGTTGGTCCAACGGGCTGTGGTAAAACTTATCTTGCACAAACATTAGCACGTATTATTGATGTGCCTTTTACGATGGCGGATGCGACCACTTTGACGGAAGCAGGCTATGTAGGTGAGGATGTAGAAAATATTATTTTGAAACTTCTTCAAGCTGCTGACTATAATGTTGAACGTGCACAACGTGGCATTGTTTATATTGATGAGGTCGATAAAATTTCTCGTAAAGCAGACAATCCTTCTATTACAAGAGATGTTTCGGGGGAAGGAGTTCAGCAAGCGTTATTAAAAATTATGGAAGGAACGATTGCTTCTGTTCCTCCTCAAGGTGGACGTAAGCATCCGCAACAAGAGTTTCTTCAGGTTGACACCACAAACATCTTATTCATTTGTGGGGGAGCTTTTGCTGGTTTAGAACGAATTATTTCAGGGCGTGGTGAAAAAACTTCTATTGGTTTTTCTGCGACCGTTAAGGCTCCTGATGAGCGTTGTGTCGGTGAAATTTTTCGTGATTTAGAGCCTGAAGATCTTATAAAATTTGGTTTAATACCAGAATTTATTGGGCGTCTTCCTATAGTCGCTACCTTAGAGGATTTAGATGTTAACGCCCTCATGCAAATTTTATCACAACCTAAAAATGCTTTAGTAAAGCAATA
Organism: Bartonella sp. MR110HLJHH; assembly: GCF_042194225.1. Taxonomy (NCBI): domain Bacteria; kingdom Pseudomonadati; phylum Pseudomonadota; class Alphaproteobacteria; order Hyphomicrobiales; family Bartonellaceae; genus Bartonella; species Bartonella sp. MR110HLJHH. The sequence continues at coordinate 92,147 of NZ_JBHIMQ010000006.1, forward strand.
TCAGCGTCTTTTTGAAATGGAGAATGTCGAGTTATCATTTCATGAAGATGCTTTACGTGTTATTGCGAAGAAAGCAATTGAACGTAAAACTGGTGCTCGTGGTTTACGTTCTATTATGGAGAAGATCCTTCTTGAGACGATGTTTGAGCTACCGGCTCTTGAAGGCGTTCAAAAAGTGGTTATTTCGAGTGATGTCGTTGATGGGAAAGCGCGTCCTCTTTATATTTACTCAGAACGTGCAGAAGATAAAGAAAATGTATCAGCATGATATTGTGCTAAGCACAATATGAAAGGTGGTAATGAACGGTATTTGATGGGTGTTTATAATAATATCATTATAATGCTTGATTTATGTATTAGTAATTACCACTTCATGTATTGTGAAGAGCTGAGGTTTTCTAAAGGTGGGCTGGTTGTTGTAGATAGCTCATAGGCTCCAGAAAGGAGAGTTATGCAATATATTGATGAAAAGACAGATGAAGTAAGAGATGGGGTTTATGCTGTTTTACCTCTTCGTGATATTGTAGTCTTCCCCCATATGATTGTTCCACTTTTTGTGGGCCGCGAAAAATCAATTCGTGCTCTTGAAGAAACGATGGCGGTTGACAAGCAAATACTATTGGTGACACAAAAAAATGCTTCTGATGACGATCCAAAATCAGAGGATATTTATCATATTGGTACATTTGCTAATATTCTTCAACTTTTAAAGCTTCCTGATGGTACTGTAAAGGTTTTGGTTGAAGGAACTGCACGTGCAAAAATTAGTCAATTTGCTTTAAGTGAAGGTTATCATCAGGCATATGCGGCTGTTACAGAAGAATCTAGAGAGGGTGATGTTGAGATTGAAGCTCTTTCAAGGTCAGTGATTGCTTATTTTGAAAACTATGTAAAGCTTAATAAAAAAATCTCTCCTGAAGTTGTTAATGCGATTGGTCAGATTGATAATCCTTCTAAGCTTGCTGATACGATTGCTTCTCATTTGATGATTAAACTTGCAGAAAAACAGGAAATATTAGAGCTCTTACCTGTACGGGCCCGTCTTGAACGTGTTTTGTCCTTCATGGAAGGAGAAATTTCTGTTTTGCAGGTTGAAAAACGTATTCGTTCGCATGTTAAACGGCAAATGGAAAAAAACCAACGAGAATATTATCTCAATGAGCAGATGAAGGCTATTCAAAAAGAGTTAGGGGCAGGTGATGATAGCCGAGATGAACTCTCTGAATTAGAAGAACGTATCAAGAATACAAAACTATCCAAGGAAGCACAGGAAAAAGCTGGGGCAGAATTGAGAAAATTACGGAATATGTCTCCTATGTCTGCAGAAGCGACAGTTGTCCGTAACTATCTTGATTGGTTATTAGCAATGCCTTGGGGTAAAAAATCTAAGATTAAAAACAATTTAGATTTTGCTGAAAAGGTCATGAATAATGAACATTTCGGTCTTGAAAAAGTTAAGGAGCGAATTATTGAATATTTGGCCGTACAAAGTCGCGCATCAAAGATAAAAGGTCCCATTATTTGTTTGTTAGGTCCTCCTGGTGTAGGGAAAACATCATTAGCGCGCTCTATTGCAAAGGCGACGGGGCGTGAGTATGTTCGTATCTCATTGGGAGGTGTGCGGGATGAAGCAGAAATTCGCGGACATCGTCGAACATATATTGGTTCGATGCCTGGAAAAATTATCCAGTCTATGAAAAAAGCAAAAAAATCTAATCCGCTTTTCTTGCTTGATGAAATTGATAAAATGGGACAAGATTTTCGTGGAGATCCTTCATCCGCTTTATTAGAAGTTCTTGATCCTGAACAAAATAGTACATTCATTGATCACTATTTGGAAGTTGAATATGATCTTTCTGATGTCATGTTTATCACAACTGCCAATACGCTTAATATTCCAGGTCCGTTAATGGATCGTATGGAAATTATTCGTATTGCTGGTTATACTGAATGTGAGAAAATGGAAATTGTTAAACAGCATCTTTTACCAAAGGCACTAAAAGATCACTGTTTGTCTAAAAAAGAACTCAATATTTCTGATGGAGCACTAAGGTCAATTATTCAGTTTTATACACGTGAGGCAGGCGTTCGTAACCTTGAGCGTGAACTCATGAAAATTTCCCGCAAATCTGTTACAAAAATTCTCAAAACGCATCAAAAATCTGTAAAAGTTACAGAAAGTAATATTCATGATTTCTTGGGTGTTAAACGTTATCATTACAATCAGATTGAAGGAGAAAATCAAATTGGTGTTGTGACAGGCCTTGCGTGGACAGAAGTCGGTGGAGAGTTATTGACCATTGAAGGAGTTATGATGCCCGGCAAAGGTAAGATGACTGTAACTGGAAATTTACGTGATATTATGAAGGAGTCCATTTCAGCGGCAGCATCTTATGTACGTTCTCGTGCTGTTGATTTTGGTATTGAACCTCCACTTTTTGAAAAACGCGATATCCATGTTCATGTTCCAGAGGGTGCTACGCCAAAAGATGGCCCATCTGCTGGGATTGCAATGGTGACAGCAATTGTTTCGGTTCTTACAGGAGTAGCTGTGCATAAAGATATTGCAATGACTGGTGAAATTACTTTACGTGGACGCGTTTTACCAATTGGTGGATTAAAAGAAAAACTCCTAGCAGCTCTTCGAGGAGGGATAAAAAAGGTACTTATTCCTGAAGAAAACGCAAAAGATTTGGTTGATATTCCTGACGATGTCAAAAATAATATGGAAATTATTCCGGTAAATCATGTGAGTGAAGTTTTGAAACACGCTTTGGTTCGTTTTCCAGACACTATTGAATGGAAAGAACCCTCTACGGTGGCTGTCCCAATCCGGTCAGAGGGCAGTGATAGTGAAGGAATACAGATTGCGCACTGATTCACTTATCTCATTTATAACGGCATTTTTTAGGTGGCAGAAGGCGTTGTTGAGGTTATTGTTCTGTTTTTTGTTGGAAAAAGTGAAAAATTCCGTGAATAACTGTGATTATTGCTAAAAAAACAATGTTTTGGATAAAAATAAGACTTCTGTTTGCTGTACTTTTCAATAAACTGACCAATAACATGATTAAGTCATGTTGTCAGGTAATATAGGGAAAGGAAATATTTTATGAATAAAAGTGAATTGGTTAGCTCCGTTGCTGAAAAGGCAGGTGTTTCGAAAGCGCAAGCTGGTGCTGTTGTTGATGCTTTTATGGCTTCTGTAACAGAAGCTTTGGCTTCAGGGGGAGATGTTCGTCTTCCAGGTTTTGGCTCTTTTGAAGTTTCTCATCGTGCTGCAACAAAGGGGCGTAATCCTTCAACTGGTGCTGAAATCGATATTCCAGCACGTTCTGTACCTAAATTTTCTGCAGGAAAAAGCCTTAAAGAAGCAGTTAATAAAAAATAATTTAAGCTACATAAAAAAAACCCGATTTATTTATAAGCGGGTTTTTTTTAGCACATGTATTATGCCCATTTTTCATATAACACGTTGAGATTTTTGCGGTATTTTTTATTTTCATGTATTACTTGTATTTTTGAAAATAATTTTAAGTGTTGTATAAAATACTGTCAGCTTAAAATATATTTTTTAGCCTTTTCAGTAAAATATTGCACTGTATTAGTGCAGTACCGGTGTGGCTTATAAAATGTAATGTTAACTTTTATTACGCTGAAGTGTTACGGTATTTATTTCAGAACAAGATCCGTAAATAGTATGAGGCAAAAAACTCTGTAAAGTCTATAAAAGTTATTATATACCACCATTTACGCTTAATAAAAGTGCATGTTGGTGCCGCCCTACTGTTTTTCTCAGTTCCTATAATGTTGCAATTAGCCCTCAACATCTGAGATGAGTGCATAAGGAATAGTTTTATTCTTTTACTTATACGCCAACCTTGCTTGTGACGCACCAAGAGGATAAGTTTTATTGATTTATTATAAGAGATTCTGAAATGAAAGAATCTTATGATATTCAGATTTCACTTTCAATATTGTGATTTTTCTTGGCATTTGAGAGGGAAGAGATAGATCCAGCTCTATCCTACAAATATTTTTTCCATATCCCTATTTCACTTGTGATATGCAAGCGAGCGTTTTTTCTTCATCACACAAGAGTTAAAGTGAGAGAATAACACAAATTTTGATGAAGGAAGTTAAAAAACAGAAAAATTACTCTTATAAAATAATGTATATTACGTAATATAAAAAATATTAATAGAGATAATACAGTATTGCTTGTTTATTTTCCATCTATTTAAATTTTTATTATTCATAATATATTGATATAATTATTTTATTTTTAGTCATTAAATCATATTAAATTGTTGATAGCGGTAAAGGTCTTTTATAGCCAAAAGTTATTTTACAAGCACCTAAATAATTAAATAAATGATGAAACGTAGAGTAGTATTTATTGATTGGGGGAGACAGTCTTTAAAAGGCTTTAGAATGATTTTTTCACGAGAGTCATAAAGATCTATTCAGTAGATGAGAGGCGAATCGTGTGTTTTTTATAAGGAACTCTTTGATTCTTTATCTGCTAACCACTGAGTACAATCATTGAGAGCTCTTGCTGTGATGGCTTGTTTTTTTACTAATTTTTTTTCTTTACTTGCTAAGCGTTTTCCTGAATGTCTAATAGAAGCAATAGGGGGAAAGAGTCCGAAATTGATATTCATTGGCTGAAAGGACTGTGTTTCTGCTTTTTCATCTATGATGTGTCCCCCTGTAATATGATTCAAAAGGGCTCCGAATGCTGTCGTTTGTGGGGGTAGGCAAGGGGAAATATGATGATATTCGGCAGCAGCAAAACGTCCAGCAAGAAGCCCTATTGCTGCTGATTCTACATAACCTTCACATCCGGTAATTTGCCCTGCAAAGCGTAGTTGTTTTTTTTGTTTTAAACGAAGGGTTTGATCAAGAATAATTGGCGAGTTGAGGTAGGTATTGCGGTGAAGACCACCAAGACGCGCAAACTCTGCTTTTTCAAGACCGGGAATCATTCTAAAAATGCGAATTTGTTCACCATATTTCAGTTTTGTTTGAAAGCCGACCATATTGTAAAGCGTTCCAAGTTTATTATCTTGGCGTAATTGAACGACAGCATAGGGTTTAACTGTAGGGTTATGGGCATTGGTTAAGCCCATAGGTTTCATAGGACCGTGTCTCAACGTTTCAAGTCCGCGCTCAGCCATAATTTCAATGGGGAGGCATCCATCAAAATAGGGCGTTTTTTCAAAGTCACGAAACTCTGTTTTTTCAGCATTTTTTAATGCTTCAACGAATGTTTTATATTGTTCTTTGTTGAGGGGACAATTAAGATAATCTTTTCCTGTTCCCTCAGGACCAATTTTATCATAGCGAGACTGATACCAACAAATGTTGATATCAATACTATCGGTATGGATAATAGGTGCAATCGCATCAAAAAAAGAAAGAGCTTTTATACCGGTTATTGCTTGTAATTCTTGAGCAAGTGCAGGTGATGTAAGGGGACCCGTTGCAATGACAACATGTTTCCAAGCTTTAGGAATTTCTTGAACTTCTTCACGTTTGATTGTTATAAGAGGATGGTTTTCGATTGCTGTCGTAACGGTTTTTGAAAATCCATCACGGTCAACAGCAAGGGCACTACCTGCGGGAACTTTGTTGGCATCAGCAGCTTTCATAATTAACGATTTCGCTAATCGCATTTCAGCATGTAAAAGCCCTACGGCATTTGTTAATGAATCATCGCAACGAAATGAATTTGAACAAACCAGTTCTGCCAAATTATCGGTTTTATGGGCATCTGATTTTTTTTCGGGTCGCATTTCATGCAAAACAACAGGAATTCCTGATTGAGCGATTTGCCAGCTTGCTTCACACCCCGCAAGACCACCACCGATGATATGAATTGGGATATCGAATGTCTTTAACATAATTGACTTTTAGCGTAAGCAGTTATGTATGAAAAGCATAGATTTTGTTTTTTTTAATATATTTGTTTGCTTTTTTCCCGTAATTAATGGTATAGAGACGCCGCTTGTATAAGGTTATTAGCTTGTAAGTTTGAGCGGATGTGGCGAAATTGGTAGACGCACCAGATTTAGGTTCTGGCGGGAGACCGTGGGGGTTCGAGTCCCTCCATCCGCACCAAAGCAATCCCTTAAGTGCTACGGATTTCTACGTGTCTGAAATTCCGCTTCATGGTAAATGTAACACTCGAAGTGTTAGAATGTAATGATTATTAGAGTGGGTTTATCCCTCTCCTTAGGAAAATGAAGGTGTTTAATGCAGGTTACCGAGACGCTTAATGAAGGACTGAAGCGCGAAATTAAGATCGTGGTTCCAGCGAAAGATTTAGAAGAAAAGCTGAATGAAAGATTGGATGATACCAAGGGAAAAATCAAGCTTAATGGTTTTCGTCCCGGTAAAGTGCCTAGTGGGCATTTGCGAAAAATGTATGGTAAATCCTTTATGGCGGAGATTCTCAATGAGATACTCAGTGATGCGCCTCGGTCTATTTTAGCAGATCGCAATGAACGTGCAGCGATGCAGCCAAAAATTGATATAGATGAAGATGAAAAAATTCTAGATGGCAAAGCTGATTTTACTTTTAGTTTAAAGTATGAAGTTTTACCAAAAATTGAAATTAAAGATTTTGAACATATTAAGGTTATCCGTGAAATTGCAACTATTCCTGAACAGGATATTGATGATCAAATCAATCGCGTCCTTTCTTCTACGCGTAATTATTCCCTAAAAGAGGGGGCTTCTGAAGAAGGTGATCGTATTACCATAGATTATCAAGGTAAGCTTGAAGGCGTTCCATTTGAAGGTGGGGCAGATAGTGATGCACAACTGATTCTTGGATCAAAACAATTTATTCCTGGTTTTGAAGAGCAATTGGTTGGTGTGAAAGCTGGGGATGCAAAAACGATTTTTGTTAAATTTCCTGATGATTACAGTGCAGCACATTTGTCCGGACGGGAAGCAGAGTTTGACATTACTGTCAAAGCTGTCTTTAAACCAGATGAATTAAAAATTGATGATGAAGCAGCACAAAAAGTTGGTTTAGAGTCTCTAGATCGCTTACGTGAGGTCGTTCGTGGGCAGATTGAAAGCCAATATGGTTCAGTGACACGTCAAAAAGTTAAGCGTCAAATTCTTGATGCTTTAGATGCTGATTATAATTTTGAGATTCCTGAGGAACTTTTAGAGATTGAGTTTAACAATATATGGGCTCAGGTTAATGATGATTTGAAAAAGGCTGGGCGCAGTTTTGAAGATGAAGGTATTACAGAAGAAAAGGCACGGGAGGAATATCGTGTCCTTGCGCAACGTCGTGTTCGTCTTGGTTTGGTGCTTTCTGAAATTGGAATGAAGGTTGGTGTTAAAGTTAGTGAGGATGAGCTAAAAGCAGCCGTTTTTGATCAGGTTCGCCAGTATCCTGGACAAGAGAAAGAGATTATGGATTTTTTCCGCAGGACTCCGGAAGCTGTTGAAAATCTACGTGCTCCGATTTTTGAAGAAAAGGTCATTGATCATTTATTAGCACAGATAAAAGTCACAGATAAAGAAGTGACGGTTGAAGAGTTGATGAAAGAATATGACGAATCAGATGTCCCTGAAGAAAAGCCGGCAAAGAAAAAGTCTGCAGTGAAAGAAACGTCTACAGAGAAAACATCAGCTAAGAAAAAAGCTCCTAAAAAAGCTTAATATTTATGCAAACAGAAAAAGCCCGATAGAATCGGGCTTTTTGTAAGATTTATATCCTAGGATTGCACTGAGAGAATGGTTTTAGATAAGCCATGAGTATATTTTAAAATATTGGTAGTGGATTGGCAATGAGCATCATTGATACGCGTACTCCTGATTCTAAGCGTTTTATTTCTGGAGTTACAGGTGATTGGGAAGTCATCATTGGCATGGAAGTTCATGCGCAAATCATATCAAATTCAAAACTTTTTTCAGGAGCATCAACCAAATTTGGTGCAGAGCCAAACAATCATGTATCACTTATTGATGCAGCCATGCCAGGTATGTTGCCTGTTCTTAATCAAGAATGTGTCCGTCAAGCGGTTCGAACGGGGTTAGGGTTAAAGGCGCATATTAATTTAAAATCTGTTTTTGATCGCAAAAATTATTTTTATCCAGATTTACCGCAGGGGTATCAGATCTCTCAATTTCGCTATCCCATTGTGGGAGAGGGAAAGATTATCATATCTGTTGGTCCAGATTCGAATGGCCAATTTGAGGATATTGAAGTAGGAATTGAGAGGTTGCATCTTGAACAGGATGCTGGAAAATCGATGCACGATCAACATCCAACGATGTCTTTTGTAGATCTTAATCGTTCTGGTGTTGCTCTTATGGAAATTGTTTCCAAACCTGATATGCGCTCATCAGATGAAGCCAAAGCCTATATGACAAAATTGCGTACGATTGTTCGTTATTTGGGCACTTGCGATGGCAATATGGATGAAGGTTCTATGCGTGCAGATGTCAACGTATCTGTTCGTCGTCCTGGTGAAAATTTTGGAACGCGCTGTGAAATTAAAAACGTTAATTCTATTCGCTTTATTGGTCAAGCCATTGAGTATGAAGCGCGTCGTCAGATCGCAATTTTAGAAGATGGAGGCGTCATAGATCAAGAGACTCGGCTTTTTGATGCGGCTAAAGGTGAAACGCGCTCTATGCGCTCAAAAGAAGAAGCACATGACTATCGTTATTTTCCTGATCCTGATCTTTTACCATTAGAATTTGATCAAGCGTTTGTGGATGCTTTGGCAGCAGACTTACCAGAATTGCCTGACGCTATAAAAGCACGTTTTGTTAAGGAAATGGGATTGACAGTGTATGATGCTTCCATTCTTGTGACAGAAAAGGCTATTGCTGATTATTTTGAAGAAGTAGCACGTGGGCGTGATGGCAAAATAGTTGCCAATTGGGTGATTAATGACCTTTTAGGGGCTTTAAATAAAGATAATTGTGAGATTGAAGAGTCACCGGTATCGCCAAATCAATTGGGAAGCATTATTGATCTCATAAAAGAAGGAGTTATTTCTGGAAAAATTGCCAAAGATCTTTTTGAGATTATTTGGAATGAGGGGGGAGATGCACGCCAAATTGTAGAAGAGCGAAATATGAAGCAGGTGACAGATACAAAGGCAATTGAAAGAGCAGTTGATGAAATCATTGCTAATAATTCTGATAAAGTTGCGCAAGCAAAACAGAAACCCGCTTTAGCTGGTTGGTTTGTTGGACAGGTAATGAAAGCAACAGGTGGTAAGGCAAACCCTCAAGCTGTTAATGAATTGGTTAAGATGAAACTTGGCATAGATTAAATTTTATGGGGTGGAGAAGAAGCCATACATATGATATCTTCTTGAAATTAAGGGATAGCACGTTATCCTATCAATTGGAATTGTAGCTGAATTTACTAGTAACTTTTTCGGTAATTTCAATCGTTAACAGTTTTATTCCAACGATTAATTTCATGAGCGCACTAAATGAATGGAATAGCAGATGGCTCGTTTTTTTAAGCAAATCTTCACATGGTGGAATGGCAATACCATTGGTACGCGTTTTTTCACATGGCGCAAAGGTAAGCGGATAGGGGAAGATCAATTTGGAAATATATATTATGAAGGGGGACTTCATAAGGATGGTTATCCGCACCGTTGGGTTATCTATAAAGACTATTCTGAGGCCTCTACTATTCCACCAGGTTGGCACGGCTGGATTCATCATCGCTGTGAGTGCCCACCAACACAGGAGGATTATCATCCTTATGAATGGGAAAAGCCTCATGTTGCAAATATGACAGGAACAAGTGAGGACTATCGACCAAAGGGGGCTATCACCTCCAATGGAGAGCGTTCTTGTGTGCATGAAGATTATGATGCGTGGTCACCTAAAAAATAAAAGATTTTAGTGTGTGCGTGTATTTTTGTCTTATTTGACTCTATGTTATGAAAAGAATTATTTTTTAAGATGCGATTGATTTTGATATGATGAGATTTTTTTTATTGTTAGGGGTGAAGCATTTTATATATATTTCTTTAATGGGAGTTTTAGTATTTTTATCCTTAAATAGTGGAGTGCGGGCTGAGCGTATTAGCAATGGAATTGCTGTTTTTGCAGGTCTTGACAAAATCACGGGGCGGACCACACGTTTTGAAGTTACTCTTGGTAAAATTTATCAGTACGGTGCATTACAGGTGACGCCACGTGCGTGTTATACGAACTCTAAAGATGAACCAACGCGTACAACTGGTTTTGTTGAAGTCAATGAAGTGACATTAGATAAAAAAGTACGGCGTATTTTTACAGGATGGATGTTTGCAGATAGTCCTGGTTTGAACGCTGTTGAGCATCCTATTTATGATGTGTGGTTAAAGGATTGCAAGCAGAATTCTCAAGATCTTCCTCTTCAATGATTAGTGTGTTATCTATTATAATACATTGATTTATAATGGCCCTTTATCATTTTACAACTTAATAAGAGGTTCAATTTCCTATGATTGCCTCATTTAAAATTTTTCTATATTGAATTAATCCAAATTATTCTCTTGCGCATTACAAGTGGCGGATGTGCAGATAAGATTCTCTAAGATAAGGAATAAAAATTTCCTTCATGAACTGTTTAAATTCAAAGAGGCATCATTAAAATAAACATATTTTGCAGTGTTTCATAAGAGACAGTTCTTGAATTATATTTGTTAGAGGTTGAAATGAAAGGCTTGTTGATATTTGTTAAAGAGATGAACTGAAGCTTTTGCATTTATGAGGGAAACAGACTATCAAGTGAGTAGTTCATCATGAAACACTAATGAATATATCTAGAGAAAGCTGTGTTGATAGTTTTTTCTCATAGAGATGTCGTTTTTCATTCAAAGAGTAGAAGCAATGCAAGCTATATTAATGGAAAAATTGAGATTTAAGATTATTTAAAGTTTATCAATCGAAGTATAGTTTGGTTATAAAATGCAATGATCAGTATGTTTCTAGTAAAAAAACAATGTTTATATATTTTTATTATACACCACCTCATAAGTGAGTTTGTCTATTCGTAAGTTCTTGTATATTACATGATAACTTCACATTTAAATAAGCAGGATACCGCTAAGTTTGTAAATCATATTCTTGATATCCGTGCTTTTTAAAATCTTTTGTATAAAATACACGTGTTTTCATGTAGAGCTATTGAAAATTTAAAAAGGGGCTTCGAAGAGGCGTTGAAAAGATTCTGCATCACTGGGAGTGGTATATTTATTTTGTATAAAGAATAACCCATTCTCTAAAGAATACGAGATTTTATAAAATGAAAGTTTCTAGTCACCAACATAATAATGTTTCTCGATTACCGAAACAACCTAAAGAACCCTTGTTGAATGTTCCATTTATTATAGTTGTTTTGATAGCATTTTGTTTTTGTCTTTATTGCATTTCTCAGTATTTTTTTTCTCATAAGGTTTATGTTGAAAGTCTTGAATTTTTTTCATTTATACCAGCATTGTTTAAGAGGGATCCTGTAGCACTCTGTTATACCATGGTGAGTTATTCATTTATGCATAGTAGTTTTAAACATGTTGCTCTTAATATGGTTTGGCTTTTGGTTTTTGGCTCTCCTTTAGCAAGGCATTTTGGTGTTTTACGTTTTTTAATTTTTTGGGTGTTAACGGCTGTTATTTCTGTTTTGACTTATTTTACATTTCATCAAGAAAGTACCATATCACTTATTGGGGCGTCAGGTGCCGTATCTGGAATGATGGGAGCTATTGCACGTTACGGTTTTTCTAGTGGTTATCTATCTGTTAATGCGCAGAACGAAAATTTTTTGGGACCTTTATTGTCCGTCAAAAAAGCTCTGTGTTCTAAGGGGGTACTTGTTTATATGAGTGTATGGCTGACGGCTGATTTTATCATAGGTATTTCTTCTATTTTGTTTGAAGAAAATGGCATCTCAATAGCATGGGAAGCTCATATTGGCGGGTTTCTTGCGGGTTTTTTGTTGGTTGGTTTTTTTGATGTTTCACAAAAAAATTAAAAACTAGAATCTAAGATATTTATGTGCCACATAAAGCGCTATTGTTGCTGCATTTGAAACATTTAATGATTTAATATTTCCAGGCATATCAAGGCGTGTTAAAGCGCAAACGGTTTCACGTGTTTTTTTACGTAAACCTTTACCTTCTGCTCCTAAAACAAGAGCAATTTTATTCCCTGTTAATGCTGTTTCTAGAGGTTTGTCCCCTTCTGAATCGAGACCAAAGCTTGTAAAACCTGTTTGATGAAGTTCTTGAAGAGCTTCAGCGAGGTTTCGTACGGTAATATAATGAATCATTTCCAGAGCTCCAGATGCCGCTTTCGCAAGAACACCGCTTTCGTGGGGAGAGTGACGGCAAGTTGTAATAAGCGCTTTAGCTTTCAATGCAACTGCAGAGCGCATAATAGCGCCAACATTATGCGGATCGGTAATTTGATCCATGACAATGACCAGATCAGTATTGGTTAGTTCCGAAAGTTTGCATGGTTTGAGGGGTAAAGTTTCCAAAACAATACCTTGATGAACAGCCTCACTTCCAACAAGCGAATCAAGATATTTGGGGGTGCATAATGTAACAGAGCAAGGATAATCTGATTCGGATATATTTAATCGTTTTAAGGCATTTTGTGTAACGTAAAGACATTTTAAAATTCTTTTTGGGTTTTCTAAAGCTGCCTGAACAGAATGAATGCCATAAAGATGGATGATCCCTTGCTGTAAAGAAGCAGCTTTCTTCTTTAGGTGTGTAAAAGATCGAGAAGGAGAGCCTTTTGTATCGCGATATCGGCGACGTAAACGAGCATAATGAGAATTTTGTGATGTTTTTTCTTTCATAGCTTCTTTATAGCGTGTTAATAAGAAAAATAGAGAGAAAAAATCTGTGATTTAAAGTTATGAGCAGGAAATTTGTACAGAATTGTATTTATTCTGTTGACAGATACAATAGTAATCGTCATAACCACTTCGCAATCAGATTGAATTGAATGGGTATTCAAGATGGTTTTCGTAATGTCTCATTGCGCGACTTTACCGGTGTAATGGAGGGGTGCCCGAGTGGTTAAAGGGGGCGGACTGTAAATCCGTTGCGTATGCTACGTTGGTTCGAATCCAACCCCCTCCACCATTCATCGAAGGAGAGTTATTATGTGAGTCAAGCGGGTATAGCTCAATGGTAGAGCAGCAGCCTTCCAAGCTGAATATGCGGGTTCGATTCCCGCTACCCGCTCCAAATAGTTGTTGGTGATTGGGCAAATAGGTATGATGGAGGATATTCCATTTATAGATTGGGTGGGGTTTTCCGTCTAAGAGTTGTGGTGATTGAGCTGGTTACAGCCTAGTCGGATTGAGTTTTGCAGGACTGTCCCTAGGTGCTAACAAGAATAGGGAATAAAACAAGAGATTAATAGCGATGGCGAAGAGCAAGTTTGAACGAACAAAACCGCATGTTAATATTGGTACGATTGGTCACGTTGATCATGGGAAGA
>NZ_JBHIMQ010000060.1:0-1371 GCF_042194225.1 Bartonella sp. MR110HLJHH
TATTTCATCAGTAAGTTCATATTTCTTTTCCATGATTACTATTTCTCACGTTCTTCGATTACGGTGGAGCCACTAATTTTACAATTTCCAGCAATGTTTACACGACAGCAAATATATGCTTGATTGTAAATTTTAGCATTTCCGTAAACGTGTACACTTTCCCCTATAACAGAATTCCCATAAATCCGCGCATAGTCAAAAACCTTGGCATTATCTCCAACATAAGCACCACCAACTTCGGCATAATCAGAAACTTGTGCATTGCCATAAACGCGTGCATTCCCATAAACCCGCGCATCATCATAAACTTTGGCATTACCGTAAACTTGTGCATTGCCAAAAATCCAACAGTCTCTCTTATGGCTTAAGTTGCTCTCTTTTTCTATAAAACCGCCTATGTCACCTTTTTTGACATATCCAAAGTCTCTTAATGCTCTAATTCGGTGAAGAGTTCTTCCATCAAACACAATTTTTTCATCAGTAAATTCGTATTTTTTCATCTGGTTTGTTACCTAGTTGAGATTCTTTTATCGCCATCAATCCAGTCGTCCCAACATACACATGCTTCACCGTAAATTTTTGCATGACCGTAAACATGCGCATCACCGGAAACTTCTGCATTGCCGTAAACACGCGCCCTATCATAAATGTATGCCTTTTCGTAAACTTGTGCATTGCCATAAACTTCTGCATTATCAAAAACGTGCGGTTCACCGCAAATATATGCATCACCGTAAACTTCTGCATCACCGTAAATGCATGGTTCATCGCAAACTTCTGCTTTGCCATAAATACGAGAATTGTTGTAAACATGTGCATAACCGTAAACTTGTGCATTTTCGTAAACCAAGGCATCACCAAAAACCTTGGCATAACCATAGACTTTTGCATAATCCCCAATCCAGCAATTACCACGATGCGATAGGTTGTCTTCTTTCTCGATATAGCCTCCTAAATCACCTTTCTCGACGTTTCTAAAGTCTCGTAATGCGCGAATGCGGTGGAGAGTTTTGCCCCCAACTTCGATTGTTTCATCAGTAAATTCGTATTTTTTTTCCATTATTTTACTCCTTTAAGTTAGACTCTGCCTTTGTCGTTCTTGCAAAAGAACGGCATTGCATTGTGTGGTGAATTTTTTGAAAAGGAGGCGTCTTTTAAAAACGCCTTTAGCTTTTAAAGCACATCACAAGGACGCAAACGGTGTTGTTTTTCGTAAGAACCATACATTGCATCATCATATTCGCGCTGTTTTATATCATCTAAAAAAAAACCGTATGCTGAACTATGCGTAACAAAGTCGTGAGGAATGTTTCCGTTGAAACACTGCTCTTCACATTCTTTAAGATAGAATTCGGCAATATCTTCAGAGAT
>NZ_JBHIMQ010000061.1:0-1359 GCF_042194225.1 Bartonella sp. MR110HLJHH
GATCAATTTTATTGAAAAGTTGCGTGAACACTGTAAAGTCCATGGAATTCCTCTTTAACGAATTTTCAACTTTTTATCACCTTGAAACATAGATACATGCTAAACGCGTTATTTGCATTTATACATTACCTAAGTATTTGCATTACGATATCTTGGCTTTGATAAAATCTTTGTGCCTCTCTGAATTGTTCGGATAGTACTGAACCTTCTACATTGGCTTTTGTTTTTATCGTATGGTAGGCATCCCTTTTTTTTCATGGTCAAAAATTTTCATATCAAGTTCGCGTCTTTTCCTTTTGATAAGTGATTGCTCAGCATTACGTAAATGCGCTACCATTTCCATCTTTATAAATTCATTTTGGATCATGGTTAACGAACCATCGATATGTGCTTGAAGATCTGCAGTATCTTTCAGGTTTTCTTTTGTTTGAATTTCATCTAATAGATGTTGGAGGTATTTAAAACGATTTTCTACGTTTTCAAAAGTTTCTAAACTTACAGCTTTATCTACTATCGATGCAAATTGTAAACGCCTTGAAATAGCCTTCCCCATTTGATCAAAAGTCCCAGAAATTTTGTTTTCTTCCTGCAATAGCTTTTGATATGATTCCCTTGAAAGCTTGTCACTCTTATAGAGCGATTCTGGCTCTTTGAGAAAAAAACTAGAAAAGTCTATTTTCTGAGGTGCAGTTTTCTGACCCTTTGTTATAGCTTGATAGGCTTTTTCTGTTTGCAAAAGTTGTTTTTTTTTCAACTCAAGCTGTTTTTTTAAGAGCTCAATAATTTCCCCTTTTTTTAATAGATTAATAATCTCTAGATATTCTGCAGGTGGAGCAGATACAAAAGTTGATTTAGGTACCTGAGTTGTGGGAGATACTGGAGTTGTGTTAGATGGCTTAGAGCCACTAGGTTTGGACGGTATGCGATTTCTCATCGTTCCCAAAGTAGAAAGATCGATTTTAACATCGGGTGGAAGTGCAGGTGGTGGATTATAGCCTTTTGGTGGTTTTTTTGGTCTATAATCTTTGCTTGTACTGAGACCTCCTGACCCCATACCAGGAATTATAGTAATACGGCTATGAGCTCCTCCTTGCTTAGTAACAGTGTCACTTCTTACTAAGTTTGTTGTTCCAAGAAACGCACTAATTGCTATGATAATAATCAGCTTTTGCATATTTTATTCCTTTTAATTTTCACATATTTAGAAAGACTGACTATTTTTAGAAAGACTGACCATTATATTATTAACTTCATAAATCAGTTTATGAGATTCCGTTGTCTCCTCGCTTGATTTCGTCAGGGATTGTTTTATTAATAGGCACACGGTTCCTATCATTGGGCTGTTTGAGCTTTGGTGCT
>NZ_JBHIMQ010000062.1:0-1349 GCF_042194225.1 Bartonella sp. MR110HLJHH
TTTTTACCGCCCCTTTGCTCTAAAATCTCAATAATGCCCGCACTTGAAATAACCCTGTCGAATTTCCCTTTTCTCGCACTGTCGATTGGGTTAAAATATTCGAATAAGACACATCAACATCCGTAATGTCTCCGGTTGCATGGAAACCAAGAGTTGCCCCAACGAGACTCCCGCCAAAGCTGTTTTTGCTTACATCATTGGCCACGGCTCCCAGATCAAGCGCCATATAAGGGGAAAATTGGCTCATAAATTTACGCCCCATGTTCGAAGAAAAACCTGGCAACAACAGCGACAATTCATTGCGCCAAAACGCCCCATTATTGCCATAATAAATCGCCTCACGCACTCCGCGCACAGAGGAACTGCCACCAAGCGATATTTGCTCTGAACTAAACAACGTGTCGGGTGATAATTGTCCTGAAAACAGTGTGTTATAGCGAAAGTTATACTGGTGAAGCGAAAAAGGACGCACGTAGCCTAGAGAAAAAGACAATTTGGAAAATTGCCCTTTGGGTGAATTTTTTGTTGCATTCTCTTGCTCTTTATCATCATAAGCGCCAAGAATTGCCAAACCTTTATGAAACCCTATATGCGCGCTTAATTCTCCTCCAAGCCACTTGCGCGAATGATCAAGCTCAAAGGTTGCAATAGCCAATTTACGGCTGGAAACATCAACCCGACTGCCCATAATAAAATTATCAGAATATTTCCATGTCAACCGTCCCGTAAGCCAGGTCTTTCCCTCTTGATCACGGTCAATAACCCGTGAAATCCATGGCGTCAGCGATAAAGACTTACCCGCAGTCATAATATCGGAAAATATCCCCTTAACACTTGAATGATATTGGCTCCACGTCCCATCAAAACCTGTTGTCCAAGTGCCATAGGGAAGAGAAAATGATCCCGTTAGAGTATCACTATTGGGGCGCTTGTGAGAAAAATGATACGGACTACCATCCATAGAACGCTGATAGCTAAACGACCATTGATCATTGATCCCTAACAGATCATCAAAAGAAAGGCTCAAGCGCGTTTGATAAATTCCTGTTGCTTTAGCGCCAAGATTATCGCTGGAAAGCGTAATAAGCCAAGGTTTCTGTTTTTCAATATGAACATCGAGTATCGAACCACCCGAATTGCTCCCCGCACCAAGATTAATGGTGGCTTGGCGTGAGAAAAGCCGATTGATTTGATCAAGCCCTTGCTCTATCTGGCGCAGATTGGTCGGCTTCCCAATAAGGTTTGGAAAAGCCGTGGTGATTTCTCCTTGAGATTTCCTTCCAACTTTATGCCCATCAAGGGTAATATCTTCCATCACACCTTCAACTACAACAATCTTGAGATGACCG
>NZ_JBHIMQ010000063.1:0-1337 GCF_042194225.1 Bartonella sp. MR110HLJHH
CCACCTAAAAATTTGGCAACATCCTCACCGATTGTGTTAACCTGACCACCTGTGATTGCATCATGTGAATCCTTGGCTATCTTACCAGCGGCAACATTATGCAATGCAACAGTGCCTGTTTTGGGATCTCCAAAAGTCACACTATTCTTATTAATTTTAGGTGCTGTTCTGGTAAGTGTACTGACCTCTTCTGAAGCTTCTTCCTCATCATAAAGAACTGCCACAGAACGCACTTCTTCAATGTCATCAGAAAGTTTTGTCACATTCTCATCAAGCTGTCCCTTGTTAACTGCTTCGTCGTTCTTTTCTGCATCCTTCACACCAGAAAGTGTCCGCGCCGTATTTTTATTATCGGCAAGAGTAATCACACCACCCTCTTTTTCGCCACCAATCTTGATAACCTTTGTCTTTTCATCCCACTTAACAAGACTATTACTTACCACATTAGTAATATCGTTTTTAACATTCGTGAAAGATGTACCAACATCAGCCAAAGCTTCTGCAACAGTATTATACTTCTTCTCTTCTTCAGTACCATCATCCTTAACAGTCTTAATCGTGAACGTAGGAGCGGTCCATGTTCCACCATCATACTTAGCACCACCGCCAAAATAACTTGCAACACTGTTCCCAAGAGTATGAAGCTGATTGCCCGCTACAGCATCGCTTGAGGTTGCAGTAACGTCACCATTTGCAAGGGATGTAATCTTGCTGTTTGTTTTGCTGTCCTTTTCCCCATGCAAGGCCACAAAGGCGCCTTTAGTCTTGTCCCACGACAAGGCATCACCTTGAGATGCTTGAGTAATATTGCTTAGTTTTTCATCAAACTTTTTGATCTCATTCGCTAGATGCGTATTCACATTCTTG
Source organism: Bartonella sp. MR110HLJHH (assembly GCF_042194225.1). Lineage (NCBI taxonomy): Bacteria > Pseudomonadati > Pseudomonadota > Alphaproteobacteria > Hyphomicrobiales > Bartonellaceae > Bartonella > Bartonella sp. MR110HLJHH. The sequence goes on from NZ_JBHIMQ010000063.1 coordinate 868, forward strand.
ACACTCGTATCAAGACCCGCAAACGCACTACCAACATCATTGAAGCTTGTCTTTCCCACTTTACCATCTTCAGAAACATTGGAGATTTCGTAAGTCGGATCAACCCAACCATCGTCAAGATTAGAGGAAACGTTAGTAAGATCAAAGCCAGAACCACCGCCTAAAGCTTTTGTAGTATGGTTAAAGTCTCTAGCAATGTTCATGAAACTTGAACCCATATTAGACAAGGCATTAAATAGATCGAAAAAGTCGAAGGACGCCGCGTGGCCGTTCTGGTAGTTCGCTGCAGGTATGAAACCGTACGACCAATTTCCATTCGGAGTCAAGCCAGTACTACCGCCAAAAGCCTTCGCAATCTCTTCGCCCAATTTATGAATCTGGGAACCATTTACCGCTTCGGTTGAGTCTTTTGTGGTCTTACCAGCAGCAAGATTAAAAATAATCCGAGGTTCATTGTTACTATTCATAAT
>NZ_JBHIMQ010000064.1:0-1291 GCF_042194225.1 Bartonella sp. MR110HLJHH
TTTCACTTGCAATAATAATAAAGAAAGGGAGGTGAAGTATGTCAACTAAGTTGCCATGGACGAGGCTTTTTGCAGACCAGTGGGCAATAGTTGTTGATTATTTGCCTGCTGTAGAGGGCAATATCTATATGCGATTACGGTTACGTATGTTGCGTACTGGTGAACCTCTTTTTTATAATATTAAAGTTTTATCTAATTACACTGGTTATTCAGTGAAGAAGTTCGAAGCAGCGTTAAATGTCTTGCTTGAAGAAGGATACCTTGTTCGTTTAGCAGACGGTCGTTTGTGGAATTTAGATGTTGAGGAAGAACTCAATAACTCTAATGAGAATTTAGATAAAGCTTCGGAAAAGGCTTCAAAAGCAGCAAAAGCTAGATGGGATAAAAACAAAGATAAAAGTAATGATGATGCACGTGCAATGCATGAGCAATGCACAAGCAATGCATACGCAATGCACGAGCAATGCTTGGAAATGCACAATAACATTAACATTAACAATAACAAAAAAAATAAAAATATTATTTTATCAAAAAGAGAAATTGATTTTGAAAATTTAGAAACAAACGATTTTGTTGAAAAGGCAATCGAGTGTGATGTTGAAAGCCAATCAGAACAAATCAAAACGATAGAAACCAAACAACCAATCATTCGCGAGCAAAATATCAATCTTTCAAACGAAGTTAACAACCGATGGCAAATTAACGAAGCGATGATTGCGAAATTGCCTTCACGAAAAGTTAAAAAGGTTGGAAAAAAACTTTCAGAAATCTTTGACACGATGATGCCTGCTTATTTTCCAGAGAAAGCAAACTTTTTTGAAGGAACAAAGAAAATAAGCGAAAAACAAGAGGTTGAAAGAATACTAGAAGATTTCAAACCCGATTTTCAATACGCAACTGAACAAGGATTAACGCATGATGAAGCCTTATCAGAATTTGAAAAATTTGTACGCTTTTCAAAATCCAACCCATGTCGAAATGCAAATGAACGCGATTGGCAAAGCGCTTGGGATAATTGGATTACGCATCCAGAATATGGATTGGTAATTAAGAAACACAAAAAATTAGAAACGGAAAAACTATATGCAACCGCATGCTATAAATCATCAACAAACAGTTTCGCAAATAACCTTTCAGAAAGCTTCAATCAACTTGCAACAGCGATCTACGCTTAAAGACACTTATGGATCAGAAATAGAGCTTTTGTCGGGATTATCAGTCATGAAATCGTATTTAAAAGCATCCGAAAAAACAGCAAAGTAGTGAAATTTGCTGATGATTTTGAGAATAG
>NZ_JBHIMQ010000065.1:0-1265 GCF_042194225.1 Bartonella sp. MR110HLJHH
TTTCCATAGACTTCAGCATTGCCATAAACTTGACCACAGACTTGAGAAAAATGGCGTATTTTTGCATTTTCATACACTCTTGCATGACCATAGACACAAGCCTCATCATAGACCCAGCAATTGCCATCATGGGATAGGTTAACTTCCTTTTGAATAAAGCCGCCTAAAGACCCTGCCTTTATATCATCAAAATCTTTTAAAGCTTTAATGCGATAAAGGTTTATAATATTTCGAGTAAGAGCATGTTTGATTTTTTTGATTTCACTGGTTAATTCGTATTTTTTGCACATAGGGATACCCTCACAATCTAATGTGATAAACATTTGCTAAAATTTGGAATGGGAAAATTTGAAAGAGGGGCGCCCCCGCCACGCCTGTACTTTCATTTACACTGCTTTATTGATTAGACCCAGACAATCTCTAATTCACCATAAGGAGAGAGACGTTCAGTATAGGTTTTTATTTTAGTAGACCCGCCGACATTTTCACGAATAACAGCAATTCCATGAATATTGGCATTTTCATAAACATGCACGTTATTTGCTATACGAGCGTTTTCATAAACCCTAGCATTGTCATAAACATAGGCATTATCATAAATAATAGCCTTGCCATAAACACGCGCATTACCATAGACATGGGAATTATCAGAAATAACAGCATTGCCATAAACATGGGCATTATCATAGACATAACCAGCAACGATAGCATTGTCATAAACCCGCGCATGACCATAGATATGACCACAAGTGACAGCCTTGCCAAAAACCCTTGCATGTTCATAAACGTGACCATTTTTAAACACAAGAGCATCATCATAGACCTAGCAATTGCCATCATGAGAGAGGTTATCTTCCTTTTCAATAAAGCCGCCTAAGGTACCAGCTCTAACATCAGAAAAGTCTTTTAATGCTTTAATACGGTAGAGAACATGTTTACCAAATACACGCGTTTCATTTGTGAGTGCAAACTTCTTTTGCATGAGCACAATTCCTTTATAAAGAGATTTAAATTTTTAAATGAGATGTTTAAAGGAGGGCGCCCCCACCGCGCCCACGCGTTATTTAAGCAGCGTCTTTTAGTGACTGATTATCATCACAGATATCATTACGAATTTTTGCACGGCTATTGACAACAGCATTGCCATAAATTTGCACATGATGATCAATATTTGATTTGCCATAGACTTTGGCATGATCATAAATCCTTACAAAGCAACCAACACGAGCCGAGCCAGAAACCTTGGCATGACCATAGATACTTGA
>NZ_JBHIMQ010000066.1:0-1262 GCF_042194225.1 Bartonella sp. MR110HLJHH
GTAGTTCTTTCACGAATCTTGATAAAAAGATTGAAAATATAGTCATTAATGGGACAGGGAATAGTCTTGTTAAGCAAGATGATACAGGACTTATTACCATTGGTGGAAAAGTAAGTGGAACTAAAGTAAGTATTGCAAACGTTGATAATGCAGTTCGGACTCTTTCCGGTGTTAATGCTGGTTCTATTACAGCAGCATCCACTGATGCGATAAATGGTTCTCAACTTTATTCCATGAGCAATGTCGTTGCAGGCTATTTTAGTGGTGATGCTGGATATGGTGAAGATGGAAAGTGGAATGCTCCTACTTTTACAGTTAAAGTCTTTGATGAGAATGGTAATGGAGCTGAAACGCAATATGGAAATGTTGCGGAGGCACTTTCTGGTGTAAATAGTTCTTTTACAAATCTTGATAAAAAGATTGAAAATATAGTCATTAATGGGACAGGCGATAGTTTTATTAAGCAAAATAGCGCTGGGCTTATTACCATTGGGGGAAGCAAAGGTGGCGATAGAATAGATATTGCAAACAATATTAATACCCCACGAGTTCTCTCTGGTGTTAAGGGTGTTGCATTTACGAAAACATCGACCGCAGCAGTAAATGGTAGCCAGCTTTATTACGTGACTAAGACATTTGCAAATTATTTTGGCGGTGGTGCTGGATATGATGAAAGTGGAAACTGGAGTGCTCCTACTTTCACAATTAAAGCCTTTGATGAGAAAGGTAATGAGACTGAGAACACGTATACGAGTGTTGCAGCTGCATTTGCTGGCCTTAATGGTACTTTAACAGGTTTGAATGAGCGGGTTCTGAACGGTATTGGTGTAAGCTATCCTACTATTGCAGAAGGCTTTCCTTTTATGAGAAGCTTATCTCTTGCCATGGATGAAGAGGAATATGCCATGGGTGATGATGGGACTCTGCCTCCGGTAACTATTTCTCCTGACATAGAATCAACTCAAGTAAGTCTTATGACTACTTCAGGTAAAAAACGGAGTCTTTTTGGTCTTGTTAATGGTGATATTTCTGCTAACTCAGACGAAGCAATCAATGGTTCTCAACTTTATAATGTCAGCACAGGTCTTGCAGCTTTTTTAGGTGCTGGTGTTCAATATGATGAAGAAAAAGGCCTATGGAACACTCCACACTTTAAGGTTATGGAGTTTGGTGACGGCGGTGTTATGTCGAAAGAATATAATGATGTAGCTACCGCGTTTGATGGTGTACGTAAGAGCATGTTGGCGATCAATACACGTCTT
>NZ_JBHIMQ010000067.1:0-1223 GCF_042194225.1 Bartonella sp. MR110HLJHH
AAGTCGTGAGGAATGTTTCCGTTGAAACACTGCTCTTCACATTCTTTAAGATAGAATTCGGCAATATCTTCAGAGATGTCTTCGCAACGATTAGTCGTTGGTTCAATACGCAAAATTTGGACAGCATTATCGGCTTGGTCGATAAAATTGATAATGTCCTTTTCTTCGAAGAAAGTTCCATATTTAGCGAGATTTTGCTCTTCATTTTCGCACATCACTAAGAGAATTTCATCAGATTTTATAAACACTGGTTTTGTCACAAATGCCTCCATAGAGCCTATTGGCAAAAGTTATTTTCTAAGATATGGAGTGAACATATTTTCGATTTTAGAATAAGTCAATATAATTTTTCTAAAACAGAAAAAAATTTTTTTAGTGATAGACAAATAGTCTACACAAAAAAGTAATTTAATTTTCATTTCAATGTGGAGAAAATTCTGTATGAAGCAGTCTAAAAAAGCTCTAAAAATATTTTCGTCATTAACAAATGAGCAAAAACGGGTGGTTATTTTTCATCTTCTTCTTCTTGCAAAGATCGTAGAAAAGAAATGACAGCTTTTCTATGTTCTGGCTTTGCCGAGGAATATAATTTTAAAAAATAATCATCACAATTATCGGGTATAAAATGAGGGGGGAGAGCTTTAAAAAATGAAGTTAATCTAACGAGTTCATCAGCAGATATACTTCTACTTTCTTTATCATCATCGATAGAAAGCATTTTAGATACAACAGATGTATGAAGTCCCATATGTTTAGCTAATTCAGTTCGGGACCCATGACCCATTGTTTTAAGTTTTTCATTTGCCCAAATTTTTATTTCTTTTTGAATATCCATACTTACCAATATTCCTGTTGTTTTAAAAAATATCAACATTTCTATTTTAGAAAAAATGTTGACATTTTTTCTATAATCGAATAAATGCCCATTTGATAAATAGAGAAATTAAAATGAATATCAAAAATTCAGCAGGTACGATTATAAAATATTTAGGCGGTGCGAAACGTGTGTCGTTGATTTCTCAATGTCATGTGTCTGCTGTTTATAAATGGACTTATCCTTTAAAAAAACTAGAGGGTAAAGGCGGAATTATACCAGCTAAATATCAAATTATGCTTCTGAACTACGCACGTGAGCATGGGATAGACTTGCGTCCAGAAGATTTTTTTTATCCCGAGCGCTTGCAGAGATTAATGCAAGAGCAACACCCCCCAATTACGAAAAT
>NZ_JBHIMQ010000068.1:0-1164 GCF_042194225.1 Bartonella sp. MR110HLJHH
GATGGCGAAGAGCAAGTTTGAACGAACAAAACCGCATGTTAATATTGGTACGATTGGTCACGTTGATCATGGGAAGACCTCGTTGACAGCAGCGATTACGAAATATTTTGGTGAATTTAAAGCCTATGATCAAATTGATGCTGCCCCAGAGGAACGCGCACGTGGAATTACTATTTCTACAGCGCACGTTGAGTATGAAACGGAAAATCGTCACTATGCGCACGTTGATTGTCCAGGACACGCTGATTATGTGAAGAACATGATCACAGGGGCGGCACAGATGGATGGTGCTATTTTGGTTGTTTCAGCAGCTGATGGTCCAATGCCTCAGACACGTGAGCATATTTTGCTTGCGCGTCAGGTTGGTGTTCCAGCAATTGTTGTTTTTCTTAATAAAGTTGATCAGGTTGATGATGCAGAACTTTTGGAGCTTGTAGAGCTTGAGGTTCGGGAACTTTTATCCAAATATGATTTTCCAGGCGATGATATACCAATTGTTAAAGGTTCTGCGTTGGCAGCTCTTGAGGATAAGGATAAAAGCATTGGTGAAGATGCTGTTCGTCTTTTAATGAGTGAAGTTGATAATTATATTCCAACCCCTGAACGTCCTGTTGATCAACCATTTTTGATGCCGATAGAGGATGTATTTTCGATTTCGGGTCGTGGAACCGTTGTTACGGGTCGTGTTGAGCGTGGTGTTATTAAAGTTGGAGAGGAAATCGAGATTATCGGTATTCGTCCAACGTCTAAGACGACGGTTACAGGCGTTGAAATGTTCCGCAAGCTTTTAGATCAGGGTCAAGCGGGTGATAATATAGGAGCTCTGCTTCGTGGTGTTGACCGTGAAGGGATTGAGCGTGGTCAAGTATTGGCGAAGCCAGGATCTGTTACGCCTCATACACGTTTTAAAGCAGAAGCTTACATTTTGACAAAAGATGAAGGTGGACGTCATACACCATTTTTCACGAATTATCGTCCTCAGTTTTACTTCCGTACGACGGATGTTACAGGTATTGTTACGCTTCCAGAAGGAACGGAAATGGTTATGCCAGGCGACAATGTTGCCATGGATGTTTCGTTGATCGTTCCGATAGCGATGGAAGAGAAGCTTCGTTTTGCTATTCGTGAAGGTGGTCGTACTGTTGGTGCCGGTATCGTCTCTAA
>NZ_JBHIMQ010000069.1:0-1076 GCF_042194225.1 Bartonella sp. MR110HLJHH
ATAAAAAGTTGAAAATTCGTTAAAGAGGAATTCCATGGACTTTACAGTGTTCACGCAACTTTTCAATAAAATTGATCAGATAACAAAAACATATGTCACGGATATTTCCTTAAAAACAACGGCTACAATTACGCCCTTTATATCAATCGGTATCACAATCGCTTTCATCATCTATGGATGGCTCATCATTCGTGGCGCTATAGATATGCCTCTCTCCGGATTTGTAAATCGTTTCCTACGGATAAGTATTATTACTTCAATAGCTCTTACCACAGGACTTTATCAGAATGAAATTGCCAATTTAATAACACAAATGCCCCATGAGTTATCAAAAGCGCTCTTAACAGATCCACTCAATGATACACAATTAATGAATTTACTAGACAAAACAGCAACCAAAGGATTTCAATATGCAGGACGTCTTTTCCAAGAAACCGTCTTCTTCGAAGCCAATGGACTGCTTTACAGTCTCTTAGGTATCATCATCTTGCTGGCAACAAGCCTCGTAGTAGCAATCGGCGGTGGTCTCGTACTCCTGACAAAAATCGCTATTACACTTCTCGTAGGATGGGGATCACTCTTCATCATTGCTTTGCTCTGGCAACCAACTCATCGCCTTTTCGAGCAATGGATAACCCAAGTCGTCAATTATATAATCCTCTTTCTACTCTTAGCGACTGTATTTAATCTGATGATGAATATCTTTGCAAACTATTTGAGCGATATGAAACTCGATTACGACCAGAATATAAGCTTCATGTTTGGAGGTGCTCTCATCTTGTCCATTATATCCATCACCCTGTTACTCAAACTATCAAGCGTTGCCAATTCTCTCGCAAAAGGCATTACATTTGGACATCTATGGAGACATAGAAACTAGATGAGATAAAAAGCAATGCTGCTCGTAACAGATGCCCTTAATATCCATATGACAAAATAACGAGGATATCCAATCCTAAAGTAAAAAATATTCGCACTAAAATTGAGCTATTTTCATAAATTAAAAAATGAAATTAAGAAAAGATCAATTATCGCAAACTATACACTTTACTTTAGTGTCAAAATTATAATAATGA